>NZ_JBXAFO010000008.1:109021-275306 GCF_058793255.1 Rhodococcus sp. MPR-R1B | reverse complement strand
AACAAGATCGCTGCGTTCTTCGCGGAGCCGATCATCGGTGCGGGTGGGGTGTATCTGCCGCCGGAGGGGTATCTGGCGGAGGTGCGTGACATCTGCCGTGAGCACGACATTCTGTTTGTCGTCGACGAGGTGGTGACCGGTTTCGGCCGGATCGGTGGTGAGTGGTTCGCGTCCACTCGTTTCGATTTGCAGCCGGACATGATGACCACGGCAAAGGGTTTGACGTCGGGTTATGTTCCGATGGGTGCGGTGTTCATCGCGCCGCGGGTGGCGGAGCCGTTCTATGCGGGTTCGTGGTGGCGTCATGGGTACACCTACGGCGGGCATGCCGGTGCTGCTGCGGCGGCGATGGCGAACCTGGACATTCTCGAGCGTGAGAATCTGCTCGCGGAGTCGAAGCGTTTGGAGGCGTCGTTGCATACGCATCTGCAGCCGTTGGCGGAGCATCCGCGGGTGGCGGAGGTTCGTAGTGGGCTCGGTGCGGTTGCTGCGGTGCAGTTGGCTGATCCGGCGGAGGCGTTGCCGTTTGTGAAGACGCTTCGTGAGCATGGTATTTCGGGTCGCGCTGCGGGTCAGGGTGCGATGCAGATTTCGCCGACGTTCGTCATGAGCGATGATCAGGTCGCGGAGATGGCAGCGGGAATCCTCGCAGCCCTCGGCTAGGACTGTCGTTTTCCGTTGACAGACATCGTGTTACGGAATCATTAAGCCGAAGAAAATGTTTGGGCCCTTCGTGGCGTGGTCCTCATTTCGGTCGAAACTGCCTCCAACACTGACGATGACCCCTGCCCGCATCATCTGCCACCATTGTTGCCAATCTCGGTGAGTGGGTTCTGGCAGATTGTCATCACGTCCAAATCTCGGTCCTGCATTAGCGTTTCACTCCAGACACGGTGTTTGTGAGCTGGGGCACAAAGCATTTCGAACACCTTCCTCCTTTGCGAAAGGTCTCGTCATGCCGATCTGGACGTTGCACGGAGACGGAAAGAACATCGGAGCCGGTGAAGTGGTCGCTCCCGGCGAGCGACTCAGTTGGGCGAGAACCATCGGGTTGGGCGGCCAGCATGTCGTGTCGATGTTCGGCGCGACGTTCGTCTTCCCGATCATCATGGGCCTCAATCCTCAACTTGCCGTGATGATGTCAGGCTTTTGTACGCTCTTCTTCCTGCTGGTGGTCAAGGGGCACGTCCCCAGCTACCTCGGAACATCCGCAGCTTTTGTCGGTGGCGTTGCCGCCATTCGTGCCCAAGGTGGAACGACGGCCGAAGTGACCGGTGCGATTCTGGTGTCGGGGTTGGTTCTGGGATTCGTCGGCATCGCCATCCACTTTCTCGGCGGTGGCGTCATCAGTAAAGCGCTACCGCCGGTGGTCACCGGCGCTGTGGTGATGTTGATCGGCTTCAACCTGGCGCCCGTTGTCGCGGGGTTGTACTGGCCGCAGGATCAGTGGGTGGCACTGATCGTGATGGTTGCACTGATCGTGATGAGCGTTGCGCTACGCGGCTTCCTGGGACGTATCGCCATTCTCGTCGCGCTGGTTTTCGGCTACATCTTCTCGTGGGTCCTCGACCGGCTCTCCGGTCCGATCACGTCCGCCAGTGGTAGCGGCGCACCCACCGAGCACTTTCGTGTCAACTGGGATTCGGTGCACTCGGCGTCCTGGTTCGGGTTGCCGCCGTTCTCGGACGAAGCCAACGGGATCGTCGGTATTCATGCTCCCTCGTTCAGCCTCACATTCATCGTTCTGGTGCTTCCCGGTGTCATCGCACTGGTCGCGGAAAACGCCGGACACGTCAAGGCGGTCGCCGAAATCACGGGCGACGATCTCGACCCGTACATCGGACGCGCCATTGCCGGTGACGGTTTTGCCACCGCCATCGCCAGCGCAGTAGGCGGCTCCCCTACGACGACTCATGCCGAGAACATCGGTGTCATGGCTGCCACGCGGGTGTACTCGACCGCCGCGTACGTGATTGCGGGTTTCATCGCGATCCTGCTCGGCTTCTCGCCTAAGTTCGGAGCAGTCATGGCGGCGACGCCCGGCGGCGTCCTGGGCGGAATTCTTGTGGTTCTGTTCGGCATGATCGGTCTGCTCGGCGCCAAGATCTGGAAAGAGAACGGCGTCGACTTCGGGAACCCGCTAAATCTGATGCCGATTGCCGCCGGTCTGATCATCGGTATCGGCGACACGGCGCTGAAGTTCAGTGACACGTTCTCGCTCGGAGGTATCGCGCTCGGCACCATCGTCTTGATCGTGATGTACCACCTCTGCCGGCTCGTAGGGTCCTGGAACCCTGAACTGAACAGGCCGAAGTCCGGCAGGCGGCCGGGCGCAACGCCGGGGGCGAATGCGTCAGATGACGAACGCGAAGAGCCCGTGGCGCAGCTCACGTGATGCCAAGTTGAATGTATGCCAGGTATGACCCGTGACCGTTGTCACATCTGCACAAAACGTGAAGTGACTCATAGAGGCAGGATTGAGTAATGAAACCGTCGCCGCTGACTTATCACCGACCGTCCTCGGTCGAGGACGCGTGCCGAATCCTCTCCGAGGTCTCTCACGAGGGGAAGGTGCTCGCCGGTGGGCAATCGCTTGTGCCGCTGCTGTCCATGCGCCTCGCCGCGCCCGCCCACATCGTCGACATCGGATCGATCCCGAACCTCGCTTCGGTGACCTCGTCCGAAGACGAAGGAGTGCGGTTCCAGGCCCTGGCCACGCACTCGGTGCTGGCGGCCGACGAAGGTGCTCGTCGAGTCCAGCCTCTGCTGAACCGTGCTCTGCAGTTGGTAGCGCACCCCACGATCCGTAACCGCGGGACGAGCGTCGGCTCCATCGTCCATGCCGATCCGTCGGCGGAGATGCCGGCAGTCCTGACGCTGCTCGGGGGCAGCGTGACCGTCCAGTCGGTGCGTGGCACCCGCGAGATCGCGTCGACGGATCTCTTCGCCGGCCCTCTCGAGTCGAGCCTGGAATCAGACGAGATCGCGGTGTCGGTGTCGGTGCCCGCCGCCGAACCCGGCGTGGGAACCGCCATCGACGAGATCGCGCGTCGTCACGGTGACTATGCACTGGTCGGCGTCGTCGCCCGGATTCGCGTGGTCGACGGTCTGGTGACCGAAGCGCACATGACGTACGTGTCCGCCGGAGAGCTGGGGCAGGTCGTGGACTACACGAACGTGCTGGCGGGGGCGTCCGCGACGGATCAGCGAGACCCGCGGTGGCGCACCCTCGGGGAATGCGCCCGCGCGCAGATAGATACCGAGGCAGACATTCACGGGACGGCGGCGTACCGCTCGCAGTTGGTGTCCGCGCTCACGGCGCGGGTCGGCTTCGCGGCGGCAACGGATGCTCTCAGTGAGAACGCAGTACTGGCAGGAAAGTGGTGACAATGTCCAAAAACGATCGCTCCATCGATGATCAACTTGCCGAGCTGGCAGCAGATACCGGTGAGCACCATGTAGCTGTCACGTTCACGCTCAACGAGGTGACGAACACCGTCGTTCTTCCCTCCCGCACTCTGGCTTCGGATGCCATTCGTCACCACCTCCGTAAGACGGGCACGCACGTGGGTTGTGAACACGGCGTGTGTGGTGCGTGCACCGTGCTGCTCGACGGAAAGCCTGTTCGATCCTGCCTCGTCCTCGCGGCCAGCCTCGAAGGTCGATCGATCACCACCGTCGAAGGCCTCGTCGAGCCGGACGGCACTTTGCATCCGGTTCAGCAGGCGTTCAAGGATTGTCACGGTCTGCAGTGCGGATTCTGCACTCCGGGATTCGTGACGACCATCGCGGCATTTCTCGAGGAGAACCCCAACCCCACGCGGGAGGAAGCTACCGACGCGATAGCGGGAAACCTCTGCCGTTGTACGGGGTACCAGAACATCAGGGCGTCGGTTCTGCGCGCAGCCGAGATCAAGCGTGAACGGGCCGGGCAGTTCCCGCTCGGAATCGACGACGCGTCCACTCGGGAGGCGTTGGATCGTAAAGTGCGGGGAACAACGAATCCCGTCGGAGGACGGGCGGGTAAGGCATGAGTACTCCGGTCAAACCAGCAAAGCGCAACGGGGCGAAGCATCCCGCTTCCGATCATTCGACGGCCGATCATTCGGTTGCCGACGACGGCAAGTTCTTCGGCAAACCGATTCCGCGCGAGGAAGATACGCGTCTGCTCAGCGGGCAGGGGCGATACCTCGACGATCTGGGCCACAATGCGCTGATCGCGGCATTCGTCAGGTCGCCGCACGCCCATGCGCGAATCATCGACATCGACATCGATCAGGCGCTGGAAGTGCCTGGCGTACATGCCATCTACACCTACGAAGATCTCCTCGCGGACACGCCGGAAATGGCGGAGAACCTGCCACTGCTCATTCCTCATCCGGGAATCATCGCTCCGCGCAACGGGTATCCCCTCGCGAAGGACGAGGTGAAGCATGTCGGAGAAGCCATCGCCATGGTGGTCGCCGACAACCGGTACATCGCCGAGGACGCTTGCGCGAAGATCGACGTCACCTACGAGGCGCTGAAGCCTGTAGTGGGGATCGACGTCGCTCGCACCGCCGCCAACGCCGTCCACGCCGACGTTCCGGACAACGTCGCCGCTCACCTGCAGCACGGGTTCGGAGATCTGGATGCCGAACTGGCCGCCGCGCCGCACCGACTGACGCTGGATCTCGAAATCGAGCGTTCGGCTTCCATGCCGATGGAGGGCAAGGGCGTCTACGCACGTTGGGACGGTGACGAGAACACCCTCACGTTCTGGACCTCCACCCAGACGTCCACGTCCGCCCGCGCCGCAATCGCCGCGCGATTGGGGATGGCGCTGAACAAGGTTCACTGCATCGCTCCTGACGTCGGCGGCGGATTCGGCGTCAAGATCGTTCACCCGTGGCCCGAAGAAGTCATGATCACGTGGGCCGCTCGACGCCTCGGCCAGGCCGGTATCTCCTGCGAGGTGAAGTGGGTCGAGGATCGCCGTGAGCACTTCATCTCGAGCGCACACGAGCGCGGGCAGATCCAGAAGGTCGACATCGGATTCGACGACGAGGGTCGTCTGTTGGCGTTCGACTTCACGTTCTGGCACGACAACGGTGCCTACCTGCCGTACGGGATCATCGTCATGATCAACACCGCGACGCAGGTTCTCGGGCCGTACAAGCCGAAGTCGTTCCGGGTCAACGCCTATTCGCTGTACACCAACACCGTGATCGTGACCCCGTACCGCGGCGCCGGACGTCCGCAGGCCGTGTTCGCGATGGAGCGATCCATGGACGCCATCGCCAAGTACCTGAACAAGGACAAGATCGCGGTGCGGGAGGCGAACTTCATTCGCCCCGAGGACATGCCGTACGACTTCGGCCTGATGTTCCAGGACGGACGCCCGTTGATCTACGACACGGGCGACTATCAGGCAGGCATCGAAAAGCTCAAGAAGCTCATCGACTGGGACGGATTTCCCGAGTACCAGAGGAAGGCTCGCGCCGAAGGTCGGTCGGTCGGAATCGGTATCGGTGCGTACGTCGAGGGAACCGGACCCGGACCCTACGAGGGTGCGCACGTCGTGGTCGAGACGTCCGGAAAGGTCAAGGCCGCAACAGGCCTGACGACGCAGGGTCAGGGCCACCAGACCGCGTTCGCCCAGATCGTTGCGGACGACCTCGGAGTCAAGGTCTCCGACGTCGAGATCGTCACGGGTGATACCCGCCGGTTCGGTTATGCCGTCGGCACTTTCGCCTCGCGTGGTGCGGTCATGTCAGGTTCGGCCTTCCACGTCGCAGCGCAGATGGTCGCGGAGAAGGCGAAGAAGATCGCGTCCGGAATCCTGGATCTGCCGGAAACCGAACTGGAACTCCGGGAAGGCCACGTGTGCAAGATCGGCACCGAAGCCGGCGTGGAAGGTACGTCCGTACCGCTGAGTGTTGTTGCCGTGCTGTCGAACCCGCTACGATATGCGTTCGACCGTGAGTCGAAGCTGGCCACCGGTTTCGCCAAGACCGACACGGACATGTCGAAGCCGCCGATTCCCGAGGGCGAGCAGCCCGGTCTGGAAGCAACCGGCTACTACTCGCCGCCCAGTTCCACCTTCGCTTCGGGAGTGCACGCGGCGATCGTCGAAACCGATCCCGTGACAGCGGAAATAACGGTGCGTCGTTACGTTGTCATCCACGACTGCGGAAACGTGATCAACCCCCGCATCGTCGAAGGTCAGGTCATGGGCGCCGTTGCGCAAGGTATCGGCGGCGCACTCTACGAGCGGATCGTCTACGACGAGCACGGGCAGATGCTCAACGCGTCGTACATGGACTTCTTGATGCCGTTCGTCACCGAGATGCCGGATTCGCTCGAGATGGATCACACCGTCACGCCGTCAGGGCTCAACCCACTCGGAATGAAGGGTGCCGGTGAGGCGGGTGTGATCCCCACCAGCGCCGTCATCGCGGCTGCCATCGAGGACGCCGAAGGAATCTCGATCACGTCCATGCCCATTTCACCGTCCGAACTGTTCGAACTTCGACTCGCACATGCGGGTTCGTCATCAGAGGAGAATGCATGAGAATCGCCGGCACCGCGCAGCTGACGGCACCTCGCGAAGAGGTCTACGACAAGCTCCAGGACGGTCGTGTACTGGCCGCGACCATTCCCGGTGTGCAGTCGCTCGAGCAGCTCACGGACAATCACTACAAGCTCTCCATCATGGCGGGAGTTGCGTCGATCAAGGGCGTCTACGACGGCGAGGTTGTTCTGTCGCAACAGAATCGGCCTAATTCGTTTGTCATGACGGCTTCGGGGGCGGGTGCTCCCGGCACGGTGAAGGCGGACGTCACGGTCACCTTGACGGAGAACGAGGGTGGCACGCTGCTTTCGTATGACGCCGACGCCGTGGTCGGCGGGATGGTCGGCGGCGTCGGGCAGCGCATGATCACCGGTGTAGCCAAGAAGATGGCCGGGGTGTTCTTCAAGAGCATCGACGGCGTCATTGCCAACGGCATCCCCGAGAAGGTCACTGCCGCCGTGGCGGCGGCGGTACCGGCAGTGGCGGTCGAAGGCGCGCCGGTAGTTTCCGGAGCTGTCGCGGCACCGGCGGTTCTCCCGGCCGCTGCACCGACAGCGGGCGGCACAGATGCTCGCACGGTGATGGTCAGCGCCGTCGTCGGCGCAGCCATTGCTTTGTCAGGTGTTGCTATAGGCGGATTCCTGGCGCGTTCTGGTTGTCGCGAGTAGTTCACTCAGGTGTCAACAGCTGATTTGCGATGAGGGAAACGCCCCGAACCGACCAGGTTCGGGGCGTTTTTCACGTCCGCGTAACCCACGGGGGCGCCGGCGAAGATCCGCTCGTGATCGTGCGCCGAACCTTGGTCCCCCGATTCGGCGAATTGTGACAAAGAATCCGCTCTTCCGAACCTGTGGAATAGCTCTACACGTCAGGTACGAGCCACTTACCGGCTAGGCCGCAACCGTCGATCGGTACCAGACGAGACGAGCCAAAGATCTCAGGAGGAAGCGTGGAACCCAGGAAGATTCGGGTCGGTATCGATACCGGCGGAACGTTCACCGACATCGTGGCAGTGGACGACGAAACCGGCGCCATCGTCACCACCAAGACCCCGTCCACCCCGGCGGACCCCGCCGAGGGCTTTCTCGCCGGTATCGAGAAGGTACTCGCCAAGCTCGGTGAGAGTGGCGACTCCATCGGTGCGGTCAGCCACGGCACGACCGTAGCGACGAACAAGCTGCTCGAAGGCAAGGTCGAGAACCTCGGCTTCATCACCACTGAGGGCTACGAGCACGTTCTCGAGATCGCTCGTCAGTCGGTGCCGGACGGTTACGGCAACTCGTACTTCTGGGTCAAGCCCGAACGCATCGTCCCCGCCGATCGTGTACGCACCGTCGGTGGACGCCTTTCCTTCGACGGCAGCGAGATTCGTCCGCTCGACGAAGAGAGCGTTCGCAGCGCAGCGCAGTTCTTCAAGGACCGCGGGATCCGGACCATCGGCGTCTGCCTCATGCACTCGTACGCCGATCCGACGCACGAGGAGCGCGTACGCGACATCCTCTTCGAAGTTTTCCCCGATGCGACGGTGAGCATCTCGAGCCAGGTGCTGCGTGAGTACCGCGAATACGAGCGGTCCATCACCACACTCGTGGACGCCGCGGTCAAGCCGAACATCCGCAACTACGTGAACAACATCGCGAATCGTCTGCGTGAGTTCTCGACCACCGACGGTGAACCCCGCGACATCCCGTTCTACGTCATGAAGTCCAACGGCGGTGTCCTGTCGGCCAAAGAGGTTGTTCACCAGCCTATTACGACAGTCCTGTCGGGACCGGCCGCCGGAGCCCTCGGTGCTGCGCTGATCGCCGACGCCGCCGGCGTCGAGCAGGTGTTGACCTGTGACGGCGGCGGAACGTCGACGGATGTCACCGTCGTGGTTCGCGGCGAGCCCGCGCTGACCACCGAAGGGCGAGTAGGCAACTACCCGTCGAAGATCCCGATGATCGACGTCGTGACCGTCGGCGCCGGTGGTGGGTCGATCGCGTGGATGACGCCGGAACACACCCTCCGAGTCGGCCCTCAGTCGGCCGGCGCCGATCCCGGACCGTTGTGCTACGGCAAGGGCGGCAGCGAACCGACCATCACCGACGCGCACGTCCTGCTCGGTCGCATCCCACCCCACCTACTCGGTGGCGAGATTCCTCTCGACACGGAATTGGCACGCAAGGGCCTCGAAGAGCTTGCAACACAGCTCAGTCTGGGCTTCGAAGAGTGCGCGGTCGGCGTCCTCGAGGTCTCGGCATGGAACCAGGCCAACGCCCTGCGTCAGATCACCGTCAAGCGTGGCCTCGACGTTCGCGACTTCACCCTCGTGACGTTCGGCGGCTCCGGCTCCCTGCTCGCCTGCCGTCTCGTCGACATCCTGGGTCTGAAAGACGTTCTCGTCCCGCTCAATCCGGGTAACGTCTCCGCGTTCGGTCTGCTGACGGTCGATGTCCGCAACGACTACGTCCAGACGCACGTCAGTCGTCACGACCGGTTGAAGGCTGAAGACCTGCAGAGCCAGTTCGACGCGCTGGCCGGCGAAGCCGAGATCGCGCTTGCCGAAGAGGGTTTCGACGAGACGCAGCGCAAGTACTCTCGCACTGCGGATCTGCGTTACCTCGGTCAGGCCTTCGAGGTACGCGTCCCGGTGGCGGAAGGTACCGTCACGACGCAGATCATGGACGACGCGGCCGAGGCGTTCCACCAGGCGCACCGCGAGCTGTACGGCTACGACTTCCGGGGAGACCCGTCGCAGCACGTGGAATGGGTCAACCTGCGCGTGAGTGGCATCGGCCCGATCAAGCGTCCGACGCTCAAGGAGATCCCGGCCGGCACCGGCGCCGACACCGCTCGAACCGGTTCGCGTCAATCGTATTTCGACAGCTGGGTCGAAACGGCCACCTACGATCGCACACTGCTCGGTGCGGGTGACGTCATCGAAGGACCGGCCGTGATCGAGGAGTTCAGCTCGACTGTCCCGATCCATCCCGGATTCTCGGCACGTATCGACACCTTCGGGAACATTCGTATCTCGAAGTCTTCCGACTCGAACGGAGTGAAGTGATGACCGCCATTCTCGATGCTGCTGCTGCCACCGCGGCCAAGCCGTACCGACTCACCGCTACCGACGGCGCGTCACCTGATCCGATTTTGGTCGAGATCGTCGCCGGTTACCTCGCCAGCGTGGAAATGGAGGTCGAGACCTCCATTTCGCGCACCTCGCGCTCACCGATGATCCGTGACGCTCACGATTTCCGCGCCGGTATTCACGACCGGAACCTCCGCAAGCTCACGGGCCGTTCGTATTCCGCGCTGGTGCATCCGATCGCCCGGGACTTCCCACTCGAGACGATGAAGCCGGGAGACGTGTACTTCCACAACGACGTCTACCTGTCCGAAGGTGGCATCGGCCATCTCCCCGACCTCTGCGTCACGGTGCCTGTCTTCGCCCGCGTCACTCCCGATGCCGAGCCGAAGGTTGTTGCGTTCGTTCAGGCATTCGGTCACCACGACGACATCGGCGGTTGCTGCCCCGGCTCCATGCCGTCCGGCGCCACCACGGTGTACGAAGAGGGACTGATGGTTCCGCCGATCAAACTGTGGGACCAGGGAGTTCCCAACGAGGCGGCACTGCGCATCATGACGCGTAACTCCCGTATGCCGGATGCGTTGGCAGCTGACCTCGACGCCGAGTGCTCGGCGTGCCTGATGGGTGCGCGTCGACTCACCGAATTGTTCGAGCGCTACGGCGTCGACACCGTCGAGTCGTGCTTCGACGCGATGATGGACGCGACCACCGAGACGTACCGTCGCGAGATCCTCAGCAAGATCCCGGTCGGTGAGTACACGTGGGAGGACTACGCCGAGCACGACGGCGTCGACGAGCCGATGCTCCACATCCAGCGCATCACGCTCACGAAGACGCGGCCGGAGGACGAGGGCGGCGAGCGACTCATCCTGGACTTCAACGGAACCGGACCGCAGGCAAAGGGTCCGATCAACCACTGCGGTGACTACGCGGACGGAAACTTCCTCATCAAGTGGTTGGCCCCGATTCTGCGTAACCTCGCGGACACCCCGGAGCGCATGGCCGAACTGGATGTCAACGAGGGCGTCGTACCGCTGATCGAGATGAAGTTCCCCGAGAAGGGAACACTGATCACCCCGATCTTCCCCGCTCCCACCAACGCGCGCACGTTTGTCATCCTCCGTCTGCTCGGAGTGCTGGCCGGCGTCGTGGCCAAGGCTGTGGACGGCAACATGCCCGCCGATCAGGAGACCATCAGGTACACCGGTGTTTACGGTGAGGACTTCGAGGGTCACTCGTACCTCATGCGTGAGGTGCTCGGCGGAGGTTCCGGCGGACGCTACTACGCCGACGGCGAGGACACGATTCACGTCGTTCCCGATTCACGGAACCTGCCGACCGAGTTCACCGAGAGCCGTTTCCCCTTCATCGTCGAAAAGCTCGGTCTGGCCATGGATTCGGGCGGAGCCGGACGTTACCGCGGCGGCTTGGGATACGAGAAGCACATCCGCATGCTCAAGGATGCTCACTTCATGTCCATCGCGGACCGTTCGATTCTCGCCTGCTGGGGAGTCAAGGGTGGCAAGGCCGGTCGGCCGTTCTCCGTCGTCCTGGATCCGGGTGGACCGAACGAGCGTGAGTTCGACGCGCTGACCGATGCCGAGCCGATCAAGGCCGGCGAGGTCGTACGGATTCGCACCACCGGTGGTGGTGGTTGGGGAGATCCCCTGGAGCGCCCGACCGAAGAGGTCTTGCGAGACATTCAGTGGCGCAAGGTTTCCGTAGAGGGTGCACGCGACGACTACGGCGTTGTCGTCGTGATCGAGGGTGACGAGCCGACCGTCGACGAGGCTGCTACCACGGAGCTACGGGATCAGTTGCGCTCGGAACGCGGTGAGAACGAGCCCTTCTTCGATCGGGGTCCGGGCTACGCGCAGCTTTCCGGTGGCGCCACCTCAGCGGTCTACGACTACGTCTAGGACGGAAAACTCTCATGGAGAACGGAATTGCTCGCGGCGCCGACATCGCGGTGATCGGCGCCGCGGGTAAGACCGGTGAGGCCGTCGTCGCCGCACTGCCGCCGAGCGTGACAGTTCGGCGACTGGTGCGAAAGGCGCGTGTCGACGGGGACTTCGAGGTAGAACTGGAAACCGGAAGCGGACTGCGCAAGGCGCTCGCCGGGTGCCGAGGCGTGTACTTCATTGCCCCGAACGTCCATCCCGACGAGCCCGCACTGCTTCGCAATGCGCTGACGGCAGCGGCTTCGGCGGGAGTGGAGCACTTTGTCTATCACTCCGTCGCGTGGCCGTTCAGCCCGTCCATGCCGCATCACCTGGACAAAGCCAGGTGTGAGGACGAGCTGCATCGTTCACCCTTGAAATGGACTGTGCTGCAACCGTGTGCGTACGCGCAGAATTTCGAGGCGGTACTCACGGGCCGATCTGACACCATCGTCCTGCCGTACAGCGCGGAAACGAAGTTCTCGTTCGTGAGTTTGGCGGACGTGGCGGCTGTTGCCGCGGTCGTACTGAGCGAGGGCTCGGGTGAACATCACGGAGCGACGTACGAGGTGGGCGGCCCGCAAGCTCTGAGCGTCATGGAGGTGGCACAGATGGTGGAAAAGCAGACGTCACGGACCGTCGCGATAGATCAGATCAGCGTGGATCAATGGCGCGAACAGATCGGCAGCAGCCTTGACGTCAACGCCAGCTCGCGTCTGGCGGCGATGTTCGAGTTCTACAACCACCATGATTTTCTTGCCGGCAGCGCGGCCGTCGAACTGCTTCTGGGTCGCCGACCGATGGGCGTCGAGAGCCTGATTCGCTGAATCCGGCTACGAAATGCCTCCGACCGCCCAGACCACCAGTGGGGGCAGGGCGGCCAGGATCAGGCAGACAGTTCCGTTGAGCCACTTGTGCTCCACCGTGACGGCGGCGAACTCGCGCAGAATGGCGCTCGGCAGGTAGTACCGGGCGGTGTGGGAACCGATGACTTCCGCATCCAGATCGAGGCTTCGGGCAAACGTCGCGGTTCGGAGGATGTGGAAGTTGCTGGTGACCAGAATCATTCGAGGCTTCGTGGTGTTGGCACGGAGAAGGTCTCTGGTGTACTCGAGGTTCTCGAGCGTGGTGGTCGAGCGGTCCTCGAGAATCACGCTCTCGCGCGGTATCCCGTGATCGACGAGGTAGACGCACATTGCCTCCGCCTCGCTGACCACCTCGTCCGAACCCTTCCCGCCGCTCACGACCAACAGTGGTGAACGTCCTTCGCGGACCTCGGCGCGAAAGACGTCGGCCGCCTTGTCCAGACGGCTGGCAAGCAGGGGTGTCACGTCGGCGCCCGAAAGCCCGGCGCCGTGAACCACTATCGCGTCCATTCCGGGCTGGTACTTCTGGCGTCCGTAGACGTAGGAGTAGAGCAGAAAGCTCGTGAACAGAAACCCCAGGTACGACGCGACCAGGCTGAACGAACCGAGAACGACTGCGAGCCAATATCTCTGCGTCAGCAGCGCTGATGCGAGCAACACGTAGGGAACGAGCAGGCCGAGTCCGGCGACGAGTGAGAGCAGATTCGCGACGCTGAATCCCTCGCGCCGCAGCATCGTGACTCCGTTGACGATCAGGAATCCTGCAAGCATGAGCACCAGCAACGGCGAGAGCAGAGCGATCGTCGCGATGACGAACGACGGGACCTCGGTTCCCGGCGCACCCGACTGCAACATCCACAGACCGGTGAAGATCAGTCCGAGAAGTAGGTAGACGCCGTTGCTCAGCCTCCGTCGATCCTGCCTGAACCGGTAGCCGCAGAATCCGAGCAGCGCGAGGCCGATGAGGAGAAGGATCACGGAGCCAGCCTAGGCGAGGCGCTTACGACACGGGCGCCACCACCTTCGACTGCTGGATCGCGGACAGGACCCTGGTACGACACTCGATGAACAGTGGGTCTGCCTTGGTGGTCAGTTGATCTCGAGCTCCGGTCAACGGGACGTCGACGATGTCCTGCGTCAATGCCGGAGTTCCGCCGAGGACGACCACTCGATCGGACAGGTACACCGATTCGTCGACGTCGTGGGTGACGAGGAGGACGGTGATGCCAAGATCACGCTGAAGCGTCAGCAGCAGGTCTTCGAGTTCCGCGCGGGTCTGCGCATCGACCGACGCGAAGGGTTCGTCCATGAGGAGTACCTGCGGCCGATAGGCGAGAGCGCGAGCTATCGCCACTCTCTGCTGCATTCCGCCGGACAACTGCCAGGGGTAGGAACGCGCAGCACCGCCTAGACCGACAACGGCAAGTGCATCGCCAACCCTCTCGTTCTGAACCTTCCGCGCCAGACCGTTGCCCCGTAGCGGCAGGCGAACGTTCTCGCCCACTCGAAGCCACGGCATCAGTGTGCGTCCGTAGTCCTGTGACACGAGAGCCAGCGTGGCCGGCGGTGCATCGATCGCGATCCCGGCGATGCGGACCTCACCGGTGGTCGGCTTCTGCAGACCGGCGATGCAACGAATCAGCGTGCTCTTGCCGATGCCGGAATGGCCGACGATGCAGACGATTTCTCCGGGTGCAACGGACAGATCGATGCCGCGGAGCACTTCGCGGCCGGTGGGACCGCCGTAGGTCACCCCGAGGCCGCTCAGTTCGACTGCGGGTTTCGATGCCGCAGATTCTGTGGATGACATCAGTTTCCTTTCACTGCGAGAGCGTCGTGGGTCCGCGGCTGCCATCTGAGCAACCATCGTTCGATCACGCCGTATCCGAGGTTGAGCACGTATCCGATGATTCCCAGCAGGAGAATTCCGGACCACATGTCCGCGATCGCGAAGGTCTGTTGCGCGACGATCACGAAGTGACCGATTCCTGCAGTGGATACATACATTTCGCTGCCGACCATGATGACGACACCGATCGCGAGACTGGTACGGATACCGACTGTTATCTGCGGCATCGCTCCGGGGAGGAGTACCTGCGTCACCAGGAGGGGTGTACGGATCCGGTAGCTGCGCGCCACCAATCGGATACTCGGGTCGATGGAGCGAATGCCGTCGAGGGTGTTGAGGAGTATCGGCCAGACCGCGCCGAAGGCGATGGCGGCAACGTTACCCGTCGAACCGGTTCCGAAAACGATGAAAAGAGCGGGTAATACGGCCAGCGCCGGAATAGCGCGGAAGAACTGGAGAAACGGATCGGCAATGTCGGCAGCCAGCGGGAACAGTGCCAGCAGGAGACCGGCGCCGACGCCGACCACCAGTGCCACGGCGAGACCGAAGGCAAGGTTGGTCAAGCTCGGTACGACGTCGTGGGCGAATCCCGGACCGAACCAGTTGTCCACAAACGCTTTCCAGATACGCGACAGCGGCGGGAAGTAAGGCCACTTGCTCGACTCCGAACCGAAGTACCATACGACGACGATCAAGATCGGCAGCCACAACTCCCACGCGAGGAGTCGAAGTCCTGACATCATCTTCACGTCGTCATCCTCCTCGGGATGTAATGCCAGGCAAGTAAACGATTCTCGATCGCCATCACGGCGGAGGTGAGCAGCATTCCGAGTAGTCCGGCGACGATGATCAGTGCGAACATTCGATCGGGAACGGATTGGCTCAGCAGGATCTCCTTACCGAGTCCCGGCACGCCGGCGATCAATTCTGCACCGATGGTCAGCAGCAAGCTCAGTGTTGCCGAGATGCGAATCCCGGTGAAGATGTAGGGCATCGACGCCGGTGCGACGACGAGAGCGAGCCTGCGCCACAGTGGAAGTCGGAAGGATCGTGCGGTGGCCAGCAGTTCCGGGTCGACGTTGCGCACACCGTGAATCGTCTGGAGCAGAATCGGCCACACACTTACTGCCACGATCAGTGCCACCGCCATCCGTTGCGTCGGGCCCATGATCAGCAGAAAGAGCGGAATGATTGCGAGCGGCGGAACGGTTCGGCAGAAGTCGATGACGAAGCGGGAGGAGACCGTCAGGAACGGGTGCGCGGCGAGCAGCAGCCCTGCCGGGATTCCGATCACCAGGCACAGTGCCAATCCGATCGCCGTGGTGGTCACCGTTTGTCCCAGTGATGTCCACAACGAGGACGTGCCGAGTTCGTTCACAAAGGCCACTGCCACGTCGCTGAACTTCGGAATACCTTTGACGTCCTCGTCGCCGAGCATTCCGAAGATCTGCCAGGCGGCTGCCAACGCGAAGAGCGTCAGCAGCCGACCGAGCAGAACCTGCCTGCGGCGAGTCTGCAGGGTTGTCAAGGCGGGCAACTCAGTTGGCCGGGGTCAGCAGGGATTCGGCCTCGACCGAATCCGTCAGTACCCCGTACTTGACCAGCAGTTCGATCTCCGTGCCGAGAGCACCCGGTTCCACTACTGCGACGAACTGAGGATTCTTGCTGTTGGCCAGCATTTCTAGCGGAATCTTGGCTTGTGTCGAGAGTGCAGCCTTGACCGCGCCCGGATTCTGATTGGCGTAGTCAACTGATTTGGCAAGCGCGGTAAGGAATTTCGCGAGTGAGTCAGGGTTCGCATTGACAAACGATTCCGAAGCGACCAGCGAGGTCCCTGGCACACCGGGCGCGGCCAAGGGGAAGGGGTGGCCGAGGATCTTCAGCCCCGAGTCGGTTGCTTTACTCAGGAACGGATCGATGAGGAACGCCGCGTCGGCCCCGCCGGTGGAAACCAGGTCGCCGAGGTTGGGCATGGGCGCCTGAATGAACGAGACCTTGTTCGCTGCTCCGCCGGATTTCTCCACCGCGGCAGAGATGACTGCTTCGCTGACGGACTTCAAACCGCTGATCGCGACGGTCTTGCCTTCGAGGTCACGGAAGCCGCTGATGGAACTGTCCTTGGCGACCACGAGACCGGACTGGTCGACGCTGTCATTTGCGGCAAAATTCGTGAGCCCGCCGACAATGGTGACGGGCATGTTCTGGCTCCGTGCCTGAATTGCGGCAGCGGCAGTCGTGGCTGCCATATCTGCATTTCCGCTGAGCAACAACGGAATTTGAGCCGAGGAACTAGCGCCGCCCTCCACGAGTTGGATGTCGAGTCCCTCATCGGTGAAGTACCCCTGCTCCATGCCGAGCCAAATCGGTGCGAAGTCCGCGATCGGCTGAGGTGCGATTCGAATCGTGGTGGTCTGGGTGCCCCCGTCGTCGGAGGCCGTGGCGTCGCTCGAACAGCCTGTCAGTGCCAATGCCGCGGTCGCGACCGCGGCTAGGGCAACAACTCTGAACCGTGGTGTCGACCGAAGGGTAAGTCCAACCGTCATGTCCGAAAACCTCTCGCTGGGAAAGATATGACTTCCTTGCCGGTAATCCGGTGGGAAGGTGAAGAAGCTCAAAGAATTCCGTACGCCGGAACGATTGTTGTGACTATAGTAATTTCCAAGACGAATGCCAAGGGTTTTCCAAGAACACGAGATTTCGGATCGCCGGGTACATCCACGGCACCGGGAGGGGATCGGATGACGAAGGGTTCTGCGTCCGCCGTCGACAAAGCGTTGGATCTACTCGAGGCCATCGCGCGCTCGACCACGCCGATGAAGCTCAGCGAACTGGCAGAAGAAGTCGGGATGCTCCGCCCGACTGCGCACCGAGTGCTCGGAGAACTCGCGAACCGTGGTTGGGTCTTCCGCTACGACGGTCGCTATCTCCCCGGCCCGGCTGCACTGCAGGTTTCCCACGAAGCGGCAGCGCATTCGTTGGCGGCCTTGTGCGATCCGACCATGCGGGTGCTGTCCGAGAGCACGGACATGATGGTGAATCTGCAGGTTCTCGAGAGCGGCGGGACGCGGATCATCGCGGCGCTGCGTCCCGAGAGACTCAAGATGATCACTCGGATGCTCGGGGATCTGCTTCCGCCGCACCGGTTCGCGGGTCCGCTCGCGTTGGTGGCGGCACTCGAGGACAACACCCGGGCGCCCTACCTGGCGATGGTGGAGAAGAGCGGCTATCCGCTGGAAGGACCCACCGGCTTTCTCGCCGACATCGCCGAGACGCAGAAAACCGGATTCGCCGTTGTCCACAAACGATCTCAGGACATCATCGGTTCGGTCTCGCGTGCAGTGTCTTCCCGCAAGGGGTCTCCGCTCTGTGCGTTGACGGTGATCGGTTTCGATACCGACTTCGATGCGAAGACGACGCGAATGGTCGAAGAACACCTGCTGCGGGCCACCGATGAAGTGCAGCAACTCCTCACTGACCACACTTCGGGCAAGCGCCCGTCCGACACAGGAGAATAAGGATGATTTCACGGACCGAGGGCTTCATCACCGTCGCAGACGGCGAACGGGTCTGGTACGAGACTGCCGGCGAGGGCCCGGATCTGATTCTCACGCACGGTCTCGGCGGAAATGCGGCCGTCTGGTACCAGCAGGTGCCCTACTTCGCTCAGCACTATCGGGTGATCAGCTGGGATCAGCGAGGATTCGGCCGCTCTACCAACGAGAACGGCAACCACGGCCCGGTAGCGGCAGTCTCTGATCTGATCGAAATCATGGACCTGTTGGCGGTTGATCGAGCGCACGTGGTCGGCCAGTCGATGGGCGGTTGGGCCGCATTGGGGACCGCGATCGCTGTTCCGGACCGGGTGGAGTCGGTAGTCCTGGCCTGCACGACCGGCGGCATTCCCGTCGGATTCGGTCCGGACAGCGCACCTCCCCTCACCGCAGCACCCGTCACCGCGCGGCCCCTGGGGGAGCATCCCGCTGTGGGCGGACGGTTGCCGAGCTTGGACATGGCGAGGGCATACCTGTACCAAGCGCTCGGCACCTTCGGTCATCGCCCACCTGACACCGAGTTCTTCCGAATTCTCAAGGCCCACAACTACTCGCCGAGCGATCTTGCCGCGGTGACGGCGCCGGTTCTGCTGATCGCGGGTGAGCTGGACGATTTGATGACACCCGAGCGGATTCGCAGCGCCGCCGAGTTCCTGCCCCACGCCGAAGTGGTCGAACTTGCCGACCGCGGCCACTCCCCCTATTTCGAGGACCCACACGCGTGGAACGAGTTGGTGGCGCACTTCCTGGCCGATGTTCGTGCGCGCCCAGTGCGCTGAAACGCCAACTCGTCACGCATATTCCAACTCCGAGGAGATCTAATGGATTCATCTCAGACCGTCGAGTTCATCCCACCCGCTTTCGATACGCCGTTCTCCACCGGAGTGCGCGTCGGAGACGTTCTGTATCTGTCGGGTCAGATCGGCATGCTCCCGGACGGGACTTTGGCCGACGGCTTCGAAGCGCAGGCTCGTCAGACCATGGAGAACATCGTGGCTTCGCTGATCGCTTACGGTTCCGGCGTCGAAGCAATCTTCAAATGCACTGTCATGCTCGACGACATGTCTCGTTGGCAGGAGTTCAACAAGGTCTACCTCGAGTATTTCCCGGCGTCGAGACTGCCGGCCCGCAGTGCGTTCGGAACAGACGGACTGGCACTGGGTGCGCACATGGAGGTCGAATGCATGGCCTACACCCCGCGGTTCTGACTGCTCGCGGGCACTAACCGTCCCAATCCACACGTTCAGCCAGGCGCAGCAATGTGCGTCGGCGTGTAGTGCTGGTTTCGCCGATGTGCGCGATCCGGCCGTAGATGTGGGCGCGGAAGTTCTCCACGCCATCCCGATTCTGTTCCTGCGCAGAAGTACTGGCGGCATTGTGCAGCAGGGCGCGCAAGCGATCGTAGTCGTCGCGCGGATACGAGGGTTGGTCGTTGATCACCAGCCCGGTGAGGTGTTGGCGTCGATGAGGGCGCATCACCTTGGTCTTTCGTGGATGGATGGCAAACCCTTCGTCTCTGGCGATCTGCTCGACCGTCCAGAGGAGGGTGCCGACGTCGGCTACTTCGATTCCGGAGAACGCGAGGTCGTCGGCGTATCGGGTGTAGGTGAGCCAGTTCGCTTGTGCGAGTCCACTCAAGCGGATGTCGAGTTTGCGTGCGACGAGATTCGCCAGTGCAGGAGAAGTGGGTGCGCCTTGCGGAAGATGCGCGGTGCGTAGCTGTGATGCCTGTGCATACGGTAGGCCGCGCAGGGTATCGGCAGGTGTTGCAACAGTGCACAATCCGGTGAGAACGCCTGCCACTGTGGGTGGATAGCCGAGGGCGGCGAAGACGGCATGAACGCGGCTGCCGCTGATCGAAGGGAAGAACTGCGCGAGGTCCGCGCCGATCACGATTTCCGACTGTGCGTGCGGAGCTGCAAAAGTCAGAGGGCTTCGACCACGGACAAATCCGTGTGCCGCGTCGTGCGGTGGCACCAGGTCGAGGATGCGGCGCAGGATCTTCCGCTGAATTTCGCGCAATCGGGGTTTCGGTACCTCGAGGAGGCGAGCGCCGGCCTTCTTGCTGATCTGCATCGGCCGGTAGTGGCGTAGCGGTCGGGGTTTCGTGCGGAGCCATTCCCCTCGGTCGGCGAACCACTCGAGTTCGGAGATCGTCAGATCCAGTGAACGAGCCAGGTCCACACTGGTGTTGTAGCGGGGAACGTCGAACCGCCACAACGAGGTTTCATTGGTGTCCAGTGAGAGAGGAACAGGCCGCAGGCGAGGTAGTTCGCGAAGCAATCGATACAGAGTCTGCGGTTCGAACGGTGGAGCAGGCATGAGGTCGAGAACGCGCACAGCCAGGAGCGTCGGGGAAACGCCGAAGACGGTTCCGAATGCCTCCTCGAGGCCGCTGAGGGTCCACGGAGCGTCAGCGGCCGCAACGGCCAGACGACGCGCCAACTCGGGATCGAGCTCGAAGTCACGCATGATTCGACTCCGGGATGCGACGGGGCGGGGTGACCAAATCCTTTGTCCGGTGCGGCGGCAAGCACGCGGAGCGTGCCGAACGCCGGTGGACGCAGTATCCAATTCTTCTGGCCGACCCAGGGGTTACCCCTGAGACTGGTCGCGTGGACCAACTCTCACCCACGCGCCGCCGCATTCCTTCACAATGGCAGACCGTTCGGTATCTGTCACGTGTGAAGCGGATCTGTCAGGAGTGGGTCCTCAGATCGACGAACGATCCGAACCGACGAACTCGCTGATCCACGGCACGACTGCTTCGCGGACGGTGACCGCCTTCGGCAGTAGTCCGTTGCTCAGCAGGAGATCGGCCGCGCGCTGCTGCTCGTCCAGGAACTCGTCGGTGACAGGGTTGACACCGAAAGGACGTCCGCGCAGTGCAGCTTCCCAGGCATCGATGCTCGCGGACCCGCCACGCTTCTCGACGTCGTCGACGAAGACCTGGGCGGCTTCGCGGGGGTTGGCTTCGATCCAGGCGTCGGATTCCTGCAGGGCCTCGATGATCGCCTGGAGGGCCTCCGGGTTGGTATCCGCGAAATCGCGCCGGGTGAACCACAGTGAGGGGTGGCTGAAGAGTCCGTCGGTGGCGATCAGCGTGCGCAGTTCGTGGTTCGCTTCGATGTCCGTCAGCCCCGGGTACGCGCCAACCCAGGCATCGATGGTGCCGTCGACGAGGTCCGCTCCACCACCGCGTACGTCGGTGTCGACGGGGACGATGTCGGACCAGGTCAGCCCCGCCTGATCCAAGGCGAACAACAAAAGTGTGGTCTGCCACGATCCGTGCGCGATGCCGACGCGCTTGCCGCGCAGGTCCTCAACCGTGTTGATCTCGGACTCTGCCTTGACTACCAGGCGCCCGTTCTCCACACGTGGGCCGGAGATTCCGATGTAGACGAGATCGCGGCCCTGAGCCAATCCGGTGACGGGCGGCGTGAATCCGGTTCCGATCACGTCGTATCCGCCCTCCTCGAACAGCCAGTCCGAGTGCAGGGTCGGCAAGGCGTTTTCCGGGTTGACTGCAGGCTTGGCGGGAAGCTCACGCAGGTCCACCCACTCGACGTCCGGGAGACGACGTTCGAGGATTCCGGTGTGACGCAGAACGAACAGCGAATTGTTGTGTGGGAAGTATCCGACGCGAACGGTCATGAGATCTACGGTTTCCTGTTCTGAATCAGTGATGGGGGTGGCTAGATGAGGCCGCGTCGACGCGCCTCGTCGGCGAGTCCGCTACGGCCCCACTGCACGACGAGGTTGGATGGATCGAATTCAACCGAACCGCCGAGGGATTCGGCGATCGCCTGGAACTGGGCGCCTTCCTCGAGGAGGACGACGAACTTCGCGAGGTCGAGCAACCCGCTGCGGCCGATGACGTTGACCCCGCCGTTGGCTTCGAAGATCGCCACCAGATCGGGATCGTGTTCGAGACGCTCGAGAATGAAATCGCCTGCAGAACGGGACCGATCGATGTGCGGCGGAATCTCTCGGGAGAGCGTCAGCCTCTGCGAAGCCGCATAGCGGATGGGTAGCGTCCGATGTGTCTGTGCCCAACCGCCGAGCCACGGTGTGTGGATGTGGACAACGCTGGTGATTTCCGGATGCTGACGGAAGACCGATGCGTAGCCGGTGACAAATCCGGCAGATCCGTTGCCGGACAGCACCTCTCCATCGAAGGTGGCGACAACCGGTGACACCGACGGATCGTTCGCCCACGGTCCCGGATCGTTCAGGGCGACCGCGATTTCGGTGCCGGGTACTCGTTCGACGAAGTTGACGGTCCCGTTGGCTGCAACGGTTCCGGTCTTGCGGAAGACGTCGAATGCTTTGTCTGCTGCTTTGCGAGCTTCTTCGACGAATGCTGCGGTATCGGTGTCGAGTCGAGTTTCGGTGGTGGTCATCGAGTCTCCAGTCCAGAAGGTGTGATCGGGGTGCGCTGCAGGAGGGGAAGAACTTCTTCGCCGACGCGGTATGCCTCTTCGAGATGCGGGTTACCGGCGAGGATGAAGGCGTCGACGCCCAGTTCGCGCAGCTCGTCGATTCTTTCGGCGACCTGCTCGTAACTGCCGACCAGTCCGAACGCCGGTCCGCCGCGGATGAGGCTGAAGCCGCACCACACGTTGGGTTGCACTTCCAGATCTCGGTAGCCGGTGATGTGTTCGGGTACCCAGCCTTTGATGCGGGCGGCGCCCACCGAGTCACCCTGGGCTGCACGGTCGGCGGCCCCCTTGTCGACGAAGGCCCAGCCTTTCTCGATCTCGGCCCACGCGGCTTCTTCGGTGTGCCGGGCTACGACGTCGATGCGTACGGCGAATTTCGGCGTGCGTCCCAGTTTGGCCGAGTTCTCCCGCACCCCGTCGATCTTGGCTCTGAGATCGGCGTACGGCTCCAGCCAGGAAAGGTAGTAATCGGAGTGCAGTCCGGCGGCGGCGACGGCTGCGGCCGAAGATCCGGAGAAGTACACCTCGGGAAACGGTTGGCCGGCCAGTCCGGTTGGCAGTGCGGCGCCGTGGGTCTGGAAGAAGCGACCGTCGAAGTCGAAAGGTTCACCGTCCCACACACCCTTGAGGACATCGAGGAATTCGGATGTCCTGGTGTAGCGATCGTCGTGGTCGACCTTGTCGCCCCACCACAGCTGAGGCGCTCCACCTCCGCCGCTGATGATGTTGTAGACCAGACGTCCACCGGTTGCGCGCTGCAGACTGGCCGACATTCGCGCTGCCTGTACCGGGTGAAGGAACCCCGGTTGGAACGCAACCATGAAACGGTAGGTGGTGGTCTCGGCGGCCAACGCTGCTGCGGTCGCCCACGGATCCTCGGTCATCGGGAAAGACGGCAGAAGTCCACCGAGGAACCCTGCGGACTCGGAAGCCTTTGCCACCGCTGCCATGTGGTCGATGTAGCTGTATCCGTCCAATTCGCCGCCGCGGATCGCGGGAGCAATGTTGCCCGGCCCGTATCCACCGGCATCGCCGCGGTTGTAGCGACGCGGAGTACGCAGCGACGCGTGGTCGCCTTCCATCCCGATCCGCCAATAGAAATCGATGCTCATGCGGTGGCCTTCTCTTCTGTGGTGGCCTTCTCTTCCTTGCGAATCCGACCCTCGGGATCGACCAGGTGCAGGAGATGCTCGCCCGCCCGGTGCAGCTCTTCGATGTGTGGCCGACCGGACAAGACGAAACCGTCCACGCCGATATCGCGATACGACGACAATCGCTGCGCCACCTCCTCGTAGCTTCCGACGAGGCCGATACTGTGCTCGTAGCCGATGCGGTCGAATCCGGACCACAGGATGCCGCCCCGATCGATCTCGAGTGCAGCGGAATCGGCTTCTCTCAGTTGCCGTTCGACGCGAGCCCAGGCTTCGTCCGCTGTTTCCCTCGCGATGATCGGGATGCGCAGGACCTTCTCGACGGTCCTGCCGAGTTCGGATGCTCGGTCGTCGAGGGTGGTGATCCGTGTCGACAACTCGCCGCCGGCAAGGGTGAACTGATGGACATCGGCATGGTGGGCCGAGAGTTCCAGAGCTTCCGGTGAGTCTCCGGTCAGATGTACTCGGGGAAAACGGAGTCCCGACAAGATGCCTCGGAATCCGCCGCCGAGTACGTCGTAGTATTCGCCGTCGAAGTCGTAACCCGTGCCGCCGAATCCGCCAGGGAGAATTTGCTCCTCGTTCCATACGCCACGGGCGACGGTCAGGAACTCCGCGGCGCGCGCGTAGCGGTCGGCTCCTCGAACCACGTCGCCGCGAGCAGCGGCGTCTTCGGGGTCCGTCTCTACCTTCACTCGCCATTCGAGACGACCTGCTGACAGGCGCTGAAGTGTCGCCGACATTTTGGCGGCGTAGACGGGGGTGCCGAAAGTGGGGTGAAACTCCACGACCACTCGCGAATGACGCGTCTGACGTAGGGCGGCGGCAGCAACGATCCAGGATTCTTCGCCATTCGGATCGTACGGTGCGACAACGCCGTCGACGCCCGACAGTTCGGCGGCGAGAACGATCTGTGCCAATTCGTCGAAGGGCCCGAAGTTTCCGGGACGAACATCGGTCGCAACGGTAGTCGGTCGCTGTGGCCCGAAGCCGCCGCGACTGTTCAGCGCGGCCACTGCTCGGCGTCCGTCACCGCGCGAGGACAGCTCCCAGTAGACGTCCGTCATTCTGCTGTGCCCTTCTGCGCAACAAGGTTGCGTGCCTGTTCCAGTGGTTCGTGCGCCACCCAGGACTGCAGGTCGAAGTCGGCGGCAAGGAAGCCGTGCGCATACAGGAATTGCTTCTGCACCCCGAGCAGGTCCACACGCTCGTCAGACAGGCTCAGATGCAGTCCGGTGTGGAAGTTCTCGCCGTATGCTGCCACCACACCTTCGGGCCCCGACTGTGTTTCGGTTTGCAGAACGGCTCGGACCTCGTCGATGTTGGCTGCGGCCCAGTCCGCCGCTCTCAGGCTCTCGGCAAGGAAACCCACGACGATGTCCGGGCGCTGTTCGAGTAGATCGGCGTGAACCGTGATCGGTCGTGGGGTGCCGTTGTTGACGCGATCACGCAGGGAAGCAGTGGAATCGAGATCGACGGCCACCGCGAGACCGTGTTCGCGGGCAACTTCCTGGGCTCGGGCGCCCTTGACGTAGATTGCGTCGACGTCGCCGCGTAGCAGGGATTCGACGCCCCACGTCGTGTTGCGGGTGGACGAGGCGGTGCGGACCTCGGGGGCCGCCGTCGTCGCAACCTCGACGAGAGTGACGTCGGCAAAACTCAACTCGCCGAGTCGAAGTGCGGAGGCGAAGCCGTGCAGGGCCATGGCACGAGGAAAGCTCCTGGCCTGATCTGCCGCCCAGGCCGGGATGCCGATCCGAGCGCCTGCCAGAAGACCGGCTTCTCGGATGTCGGAGTCTCCGCGCACCAGGATTGCCTGGGCCTCATCGATCCAGGTGAGCCCGATGAGCCTCGTCGGAGAACCACTGGCACGCGCAGCCAGTGCGGGGACGTTGCCGCCTTCGCGAATGAGTCCGGAGAGGTGGTGATCGAAATGGCGCACTGCCAATTCCGGTCCGGCATCTTGCAGTACGCCGAAACGCACTCCGGATTCGTTTGCCGTCCGGTCGAGCCAACCGAGACTGTTGGCGAGGCCGCTGGCGGTGGGAACGGGGCAGCGGGTGTACCAGAGTGTGTCGATTGCGGAATCAGCGATCAATGTCATGACTGTCCTGTCCGTCGGGGAAGGTGCGACCGACGCCGAGTTCCTTCAGGAAACTCGCTCGGTAGCGCAGAGATTCGGGATCGTTCCGATCGCGGGGGCGTGGTAGGTCGATGTCGACATCCACGGCAAACCCGCCCTTGTCGAGGATGAGCACACGGTCGGCAAGTCGTACGGCTTCGTCGACGTCGTGCGTGACGAGCAGTACTGCCGGACGGTGGCGGGCGACCAGATCGCCTACCAAGTCTTGCATTTGGAGCCTGGTCAAAGCGTCGAGGGCTGCGAACGGTTCGTCGAGCAGTAATAGTTCAGGTTCGCGAACCAGAGCGCGCGCCAGTGCGACGCGTTGGGCCTCGCCGCCGGAGAGGGTGGCCGGCCAGGCGCGGTGCTTGTCCGCGAGGTTGACCTCGGCGAGTGCGTTGCGTGCATTGTCGGTGACCTGACGTGACCGTTTCTGTCCGACTGTGACATTGGCCAGAACTCGCTTCGACGGGATCAATCGCGGTTCCTGGTAGACAACCGTGCGGTCGCGCGGAACCAGCACCTCTCCGCTGTCCGGTGCTTCCAAACCGGAGAGCACTCGCAACAGGGTCGTCTTGCCGGTACCGCTGGGGCCGAGGAGAACGACGAACTCGCCGCGCGTGATCTCGAGGTCGATACCGCCCAGAACAGTCTTGTCACCGAACGACTTACGCACTCCGGTGAGCGAGACCGCTACCGGTGATCCGGCACGTCGCTCGGCCGCAGTGGTGCCGGTCCGCTCACGGGCTGCCAACGGCGGCAGAGGTGCTTCGGTGGATGGCAGCGAGCCGATGGTTGTATTCGTCATCGCGCCACCGACAATCTCCGCCACGGCATGGAGTACCGCTCGATCAGTCTGACGATTGCGTCGAAGATGAGTCCCAGTGCCGCGTACATGACGATGCACAGAACCATGTAGTCGGTGCGGTTGTATTCCTGCGCCAGGGTGACCAGATATCCGATGCCCTCACGTGTGCCGACCTGCTCGGCGGCGATCAATCCGGTGATGCTGAGCGACAGGCAGATTCGAAGCCCCATCAGAACACCGGGGAGGGCGGTCGGAAGAATCGCTCCGAACACCAGTCGCCAACCCGTCAAGCCGAAACCTTGTGCCGCTTCCACCATCTTGCGATCGACTCCGCGCACTCCCAGGTAGGTGTACGCGTACATGGGGGCGACGGTCGCGACGGCGATCAGGACTACCTTGAAGGTTTCGTCGATACCGAACCAGGCGATGAACAACGGAACGAGCGCGAGGAACGGAACCGCGCGGTTGATCTGCATGGTCGAGTCGATCAGTTCTTCGCCGAGCGAGGAGAGACCGGACAGAACCCCGAGCACCAATCCGACGATCACACCGACCGAAACACCGAGTGCAGCACGTTGAAGCGACGCGAGACCGAAGTCGACCAACTGACCCGACTGGTACAGCTCGGCGAATGCCGTCCACACCGCCGGAGGTCCGGCCAGGATCTCTTCGCGGATCAGTCCGGTAGCGGATCCGATCCACCATCCGGCAACCAGCAGCGCGGGCACGAGGAAGCGGAGTGGGATCGAGACCCACTTGGGCCTGCTGCGATTGCGGCGGTAGCGGGGCGTTTCGAGTTGCGGATGCACCACCGACGGCGACGCAGTTCGTGCGGGCCGGGTCAGCGTCACCATCGGGTCACTTCCCCTCGGTGGTGGGCGCTGCCGCTGCCGAACCTGCCACAGCACCCTGGAGGTCGAAGATCACGTCACTGCCCTTGATCGGCTGCTGGATCACCTTGTTGTCGGCGAACAACGTGGAGATCGATTCGAGGTCGGTAGCGTCGGCTGCAGTCGGGTAGCGGAAGTTGGTGATCTGGCCGCCCAGGGTGATCGCGTCGTCGAGTCGCTGTCCGGAGAGTGCGCGCGGACCGGTCTGTTCGAAGACGTTCTCGAATGCTGTCGGGTCGGCCTGCTGCTTCGCGGTGAGTTCCTGGGTGACCTCGAGGAACTTCTGGACCACTTCGGGATGCTCTTCGAGTACTACGGTGCGGCCGGCGATGATGGTGCTGTCCACGGAGTCGATGCTCGCCTCGGTTGCGATCTCGACCGCGCCCTTGGCCTTGGCCTCCTGATACGGAATCAGGAACGATGCCCACGCGTCGACCTGCCCGGTGGAGAATGCCGACGCCGCGTCAGCCTGTTGCAGCGGAACACGTTCGACGGAATCGATCGGCACTCCGGCCTGCGTCAGAGCCTTGAGCGTGATGTACTCGCCCTTGCCTGCAGGGTTGACGGCGATGCGCTTGCCGGCCAGATCTGCGACGGTCTTGATGCCGGACTCCGGAGTGGCGATGATGCCGGCCTGGTCCTTGTTGTACGGGTCGGACGTGGCGAAGATGCGGACACCCACGTCCTTGGACAGTGCGCCGACGACGGGACTGTATGCGCCGGTTTGGATGTCGAGTTCACCGCTGTTGAAGAGTTTGAGGTTGGAGCTGAATCCCGGTGTGGTCTTGACCCATTCGATCTTTGCGCCCAGCGGTGCCAGAGCCTCGTCGTAGGTTCCGTCACGCTTGCCGACGGCGATGGCACCGGAGTTTCCGGGATCGAAGACCTTGAGCGTGAAGTCTGCGCTGGAATTGCCTGCGGCGCTGTCGGAATCGGAAGACCCACACGCCACCGCCAACCCGGCCAGCGGGATCATGGCGAGCGCAGCGGCAGCTCGTGGCAGTCGGCGGAAGCGGGACATGTATGTGGCTCCTTCAGGCGTTGAATCGTCAGAACTGACGACGATGACGCTATTGGGTGCCTGTCCGTTTTACCCCCGTTTGCTTTCTGGAGATTGGAAATCTTGACAACATCGGAAGTCTGTTCATCTGGGCTTTTGCAGGTCCACGTTCGGTTCCTTTCCATCTGATGGAAAGGATGGCCGGACTGCTGGGTCCGTGTTAGCGTCCGATTCTCAGGTCGATCAGGCCACAGCGAAAGGATCGTTCGTGACGGACGCACGCGGCGCGGGAGTTCAGACGGTAACCCGTGCCCTGACCATGCTCACATGTTTTCGCAGTGGCGAAGAACTGGGAGTCTCGGAAGTTGCGCGGCGACAAGAGCTTGCGGTCAGCACCACGCATCGATTGCTGCAGTCGCTCGTCGACGCGGGATTTCTCGAGAAGGACGACGCAACCAGTCGGTATCGCATCGGCGCGGCGCTGGCGGCTTACGGACAGGTCTCCTACCGGCAGCATCGGATCTATCTGTCCGAGCCCTATTTGGAGCAATTGGCCGCGACGACAGGAGCATCCGCTTCCCTGGCAGTGCGAAGCGGAAGTGAGGTGGTGTTGCTCGGATTCAGTCGGTGGCGCGAGGCCGACGGGCACGTGCTGCAGGGTGTCCGCCTTCCCTTGCATGCGAGCGCACTGGGGAAAGCCTTTCTGGCTTGGTCCGATGTCGACGATTCCGAGCTGGCTGCGCTGCCACGTGAAGCGACCACTCAGCGTGCGATCACCGATGTCGCCGGTATCCGCCGGGAACTGGAACTGACTCGTGAGCGAGGATACGGATTCAACGACGAGGAGTTGACCCCGGATTTCCGAACGATCGGAATTCCGATCATCGATGGATCCGGCACTGTGCGTTACGCTCTCGGGCTTCGTGGTCCGGTCGAGCTGATGATCGACGAACGGATTCCGTTTCTCGCCGACCTTGCCAAGGTGACTGCACGACAGATCGGTGAGGTCCTTCTCTGACGTGATGTGAAAGCGCTTGTGGCAGATCCGGCCGAACGTGATTACCGTTGAAGTCGAGGGCGTGATCGCACAATGGCTACGCGACGTGACCGCGTCCTCGCGAGCGTGGAGACGAGTGATGACGACGATCGGTGTCGTTGCCCTGTTGCTGGGCGTCCTGTTGATTGTGGTCGAGGCGCATGCCCCAACCGCGGGGGTGCTCGGTGCGCTTGGAGCACTCATGATCGGTGCCGGCGTCTGGATGCTCTTCACATCCGACGGTATCGGCCAATTGATCGCGATCCCGGTGACGGCGGGGGTCGCGGTAGTCGGCCTGGGCGTGGTGGCGGTAGCGAGTCGAAAAGCGCTTACCGCGCGCCGCGCTCCCGTGCGTACGGGGACGGAATCTCTTGTCGGCTCGGACGCGACCGTTCGCAGTTGGACCGGTGCGCAGGGTCAGGTCGAGCTCGACGGCGGATTATGGCGTGCTCGAATGGAATTCGGGTACGACGATTCTGTGCCTGCCGTGGGCGAATCCGTCGTCGTAGAGCAGGTTCGAGGCCTGACTCTGAAAGTGCGCCGTCGTGAACCGTGGGAGCTGCCGCTATGACCACCGTGCTTGTCGTGTTGTCCGTGTTTGTCGTGCTGATTGCAGTCCTTGTGGGCATGTCGGTGAGAGTTCTGCGCGAGTACGAGCGCGCGGTGGTGTTCCGCCTCGGTCGACTGATCACCTTGAAGGGTCCTGGTCTGGTGATTCTGGTGCCGGCGATCGATCGCATGGAGCGGGTCAGTCTGCGAACCGTCACGCTGAAGATACCGGTCCAAGAAGTGATCACTCGCGACAACGTCCCCGTGAAGGTCACCGCCGTCACGTACTTTCGGGTCGTCGACGCTGACCGTTCGATAGTCGAGGTCGAGGATTTTCTGGCCGCCACCTCACAGATCGCCCAGACCACACTGCGCTCCATTCTCGGTAAAGCTGAGTTGGACTCGCTCCTCTCCGAACGTGAACGGCTCAACGAGGACTTGCAGAAGGTAATCGATCAGCAGACCGAGCCGTGGGGAGTCAAGGTCACGACCGTCGAGATCAAGGACGTCGAGATTCCGGCCAACATGCAGCGCGCCATCGCCAGGCAAGCAGAGGCCGAACGAGAGCGGCGAGCCAAGATCATCAACGCCGACGCCGAGTTTCAGGCTTCGGCCAAGCTCGCCGAGGCGGCCGAGGTGATCAGCCGCAATCCGACCACCCTGCAGTTGCGATATCTGCAGACACTTCACGAGATCGGTAGCGAGAACAACTCCACCGTTGTCTTCCCCTTGCCGCTGGATCTTGTCCGGCCCTTTATCGGTGGCGGAGTTGCGGCAACTCCCGCGACCCAAGAACCTGCCCGTTTCGCCTGGAATGCGAAAGTTGTTGATTAGCATCTAGTTTCGGTTATCCGTTCCTTGTATTCGAAACTATGTTCGATTAGACTTTCGGCATGGACAGTCGGGATGCGTGGCAGCTGGATGGCGAGGGCCTCAAGGGGGAGGTTCTGGATCTGGTGCGTGTCCGGCACGAGTTGCAGTCGCGGTTGGTGTTGCTGATCGTGGAGTTGTTTTCCCGTGAGGTTCTCGGCGGGAAGGGTTTTCGGGCGATCGCGCAGTGGTTGCATGGTTCGACGAATTTGGAGATCGGTGAGTGCAGTCTGCTGGTCGGGTTGGCGCGGTTGTTGATGCTCGAACCTGTTGTCGCGGATGCGTTTCACCGTGGTGATGTGGATGCGTTGAAGGCGCGGCAGGTTGCGTCGTTTTGTCAGCATCCGCCGAAGAACATGACGCCGGCGGACGTGGACAAGGCTCGCGGGATCTTGCTCGGGTTGGCGTCGAAGAACATTGCCGATTGTGATGCGGTGCGGGCGGCGATCCGGCGGATCGAGAAGCAGTACGGCAAGCGTGAGGACGGTGTTCCGGTCGGCGAGGATTCGGAGCGTAACGAGTTCTACGCCTCGAAAGGTTTGTACGGGCGGGTGTCGGTGAAGGGTGACTTGGATGCTGTGAACGGGGCGCGTCTGATCACGTTGTTGTCGAGTCTGTCGGCGCCGACGCCGGAGAAGGACGGTGTCAAGGACACGCGTACGCCGGCGCTGCGGCGGGCGGACGGGTTCTGCGAGTTGTTGCGGCGGTACGAGCGGGCGGGGTTGGGTCCGATCGAGGGCGGGGTGAAACCGCACATCACGGTGACTGCGTCGGCAAAAGATATGACGGACCTTAAAGTTCTGAAAGACCTCCTGCCGTCCACTGAGGAGTTGGGGTTCGCGTGGGCGGATTGGGTGGGCCCGATCAGTATCGATACTGCGCGGATGTTGGCGTGCGACTGCACCGTGACGCGGATTTTGTTGGATGCGAATGGTGTTCCGCTCGACTGCGGTAAGGAAGCGAGAACGGCGACGGTTCCGCAGCGGCGGGCGTTGGCGGTTCGGGATGGCGGGTGTGCGTTTCCGGGGTGCGGGACGCCGTCGGGGTGGTGCGATGCTCATCATATTGTTCACTGGAACGATGGTGGCCCAACAGATCTCGACAATCTGATCTTGTTGTGCGGTCATCATCATCGGACACTGCACCACACCGAATGGCGGGTCGAGATCGGGCCGGATCGCAAATCGGTGTTCTATCCACCGATGTCGATCGATCCGTATCAGCAGCCGATCGGCGGGAACAGCCCACCAACAGCCGCCTGAAGTGAAACAACTCGAGACGCGAGCACCGGGGCACGATCATGCCCCGGTGCTCATGCTGCGTTCCGTCATCTTCGCGGAGACGTACGGCCTACCAGCGGTTCCGAACCTCCTCGGCAAATCCGAGGAGATCTCGAACCACCACGGAGGTACCGTCGTCGAGGATCACTGTGCCGGAGAACTTTCCGAACACCTGATGCTGAATCGAACGCAGCACCCCGACGTCGAAAGTCGCGGCACGGTCGATGATCGGCTCGAAAGTCATCTCGAAGCGACCATCGTTGCTCGAGAAGTTCCACGGAGCGCCGTCGTACGTTCCCTGCGGGATGCCGAAGTCGATCCTGTCCAGTTTGTGGGCCCGCCCTCCGACAAACACGATGTTCTCGCTGGCCGCCGTAGTGTCACCGAAGCCGTAACCGATGTTGAATCCGAACCGCTCGCCGTTCACCAGTCCGGATGCAGAACCCCAGTACCAGGTGTTGTCGTAAGTCCAGACTCCCCTGCCCCAATCGAGAACGCCGAACGAGTCTTCCGAGCGAAATGTGAAGTCGTCGATCCCGATTCGCACGGTCCCGGCAGCGGGCAGGCAGTTGATCTTCTGGTTGTAGTAAAACGAACGGGACGCCTTCGGAAACGGTGTGGCGATCACCATCCGGTCATCGGCAGGACTCGCCAGGAACAAATCGGCATGAAGGCCTCGCCCACCGTCGAAAGCCGGGTAGTCGACAATCAGGTGGCGCCCACCGTCCACATGGCGAAACTCGAAGCGAGCTTTACCTTTCGACACCACCACATCACCGTCGTCCGCGCTTTCGGGCAGACCGAGCCTTCCCATCGGGAACGGCAGCATCACGTTTTCGGTGATCTCGTGTGGTGTTCGGAAATCGAGCCAGGAGACTCCGAGCAAGCCCATGTACCCGTTGTCGGCGACGGTCAACGCAATGCCGTAATCCGCAGTGAGAACGCAGTAGTAGTCCCACTCCTTGATCCGGAACTTGGGAGCGGTGATCGCAGAGCGTCGATACTTGCGAATCTCCGATGGGGCCCAACCCGTCTCGACCAAATGTCCGCGATCGTCGAGAAGCGGGCCGGGCGACATCAGTGTCTGCATTCTTACTTCCAGCGTCCCAAGATCTCGTTCGCACGGTTGGCCAATGCCATCTGGAAGAACGGACCGAAGCTCACACGTGCCACTCCGAGCGGACCGAAACTTGCCGGGTCGTCCTGATCCGGGATTCCGATCGCATTGATCGGAAGTGGGAGCTCGGACGTCAGGCGGCGCTGGGTCGCGTCGTCATGGCGCCCGACGGGGTAGAGAACGTCGGCGCCGGCGTCGGCCGCCAGCTTGAGGCGTGCGATGGCGCGATCGACGCGATCGGACTCGTCACCGACCTGCTTCACGAACAGGTCGGTGCGCGCGTTGACGACAACGTGAACTCCGGCTGCGTCGGCGGCCTGACGAAGCCTACCCACGAAGTCGGCGTGCTCCTGCGCCTCGCGCAAGCGTCCGCCTTCACTGTGAACGGTGTCCTCGATGTTGAGTCCGACAGCGCCGGCATCGATCAACCCGTCGATGAGAACTGCCGGCTCGAGCCCGTAACCACCCTCGATGTCCACCGAGATCGGGGCGTCGACCGCACCGGTGATCTGCTTGATCCGGTGCAGAAGTTCGTCGAAGGTGATGCCCTCGTTGTCCGGCTTGCCGATGGAATCGGAAACCGGATGACTGCCTACCGTCAGGGCTGCAAAACCGGCAGCCACCGCAAGATTCGCCGACCACGCGTCCCACACCGTCGGGAGAATGACCGGATTACCTGGCTGGTGCAACGCCAGTAGAGCAGTTGCCTTGTCGTTGATCGAAGTCATGCGGTGGCTCCTCGAGATCGTGGGGTGTACCTCTCACCTACCGACTCTAGTGAGCGACCGGGCAGCCTGTGCTCTTGTAATCGACCTGGAACTCCTTGATGCCGTTGATCCAACCCGAGCGCAGACGGCGCGGATCACCGATCTTGGTGATGTCCGGGACGTTGTCGGCGATCGCGTTGAACATCAAGTCGATCTCCATACGAGCGAGGTTGGCACCGATGCAGAAGTGCGCGCCCGTTCCGCCGAAGCCCAAGTGCGGATTGGGGTTACGAGTGATGTCGAACGTCATCGGGTTCTCGAACACGTCCTCGTCGAAGTTCGCGGAGCTGTACAGCATCACCACGCGCTGCCCCTTCTTGATCGACACTCCTGCCAATTCCGTGTCCTCGAGCGCGGTGCGCTGGAAGGCGGTGACGGGTGTCGCCCAACGGACGATCTCGTCGGCCGTCGTCTTGGGACGTTCCTTCTTGTACAGCTCCCACTGCTCGGGGTTGTCCAGGAACGCGATCATTCCGTGCGTGATGGCGTTGCGAGTGGTCTCGTTCCCTGCGACCGCCAGGATGAGCACGAAGAACCCGAACTCCTCCGGGCTCAAGGAGTCGCCGTCGATGTCGGCCTGGACCAGAGTGGTGACGATGTCGTCTGCCGGGCAGGTACGACGTGCGTCTGCCATTTGGTACGCGTATCCGAGGACCTCGGTGGACGCGACTGCCGGATCACCCTGGTATTCCGGGTCGTCGTAGCCCATCATCTCGTTGGACCACTTGAACAGCTTGTCTCGATCGTCCTGCGGTACACCGATCAGATCCGCGATCGCTTGGAGCGGCAGCTCGCTGGCAACCTGCTTCACGAAGTCGCCCGGGCCTTCGCTCACAGCGGTGTCGACGATGCTCCGTGCACGACGGTCCAATTCGTCGCGCATGCCGTTGATCGCGCGAGGCGTGAACAGCTTCGAAATCAGCTTGCGGAGCTTGGTGTGCTCCGGTGCATCCTTGTTGAGCAGAAGATGCCGGAGCATCTCGACGGCCTCACGTGGCATGTCGTCGGCGAAACGCGCGATCGCGGTGTTCTCCCAGCTCGAGAACACATCGCTGCGCTGGCTGACCTCTTTGACGTCAGCGTGACGCGAGACCACCCAGTAGCCCTCGTCCTGGAATCCACCGACCGTCGGCGGCTGCTCACACCACCACACGGGTGCGTTGCGACGCAGTTCGGCGAATTCCTCGAAAGGGATCCGCTCCCCGAGGACAGCAGGATCGGTGACGTCGAATCCGGCCGGCAGGTCAGGCGTGCGTGTTGTGTCCGAGATGGTCATGGCGTCCTCTGATCGGTCGAATGTGCGCTACACCACAGAGTAGCTTTCACTAACGGACTGTCAAGTGAAAGACGGAGAGTCTCGTGCAACTGACCCGTGAGAGCCCCCGCGGCACTAGGATCCTGGTAATGACAGATACCTCCGGCAGACTGACGCTGCGAGAGAAGCAGAAGCAGCGAACCCGCGCAGACCTCGTGGATGCCGCCGGCGCGCTCTTCACCGAACGCGGATACGCGGCTGTCACCGTCGAGGACATCGCCGGCCGGGTCGGTTGCAGCCGAGCCACCTTCTACCTGCACTTTCCCGGAAAGATCGACATCCTCAAGGCGCTCGGCTCGAACACCGTCGTATCCAGCACCCTCGCCATATTCCAGGATCTCGACCACGTACTCGATTCCGGTTCGCGCGAAGAATTCGCCGGCTGGATCAACCGCGCTCTCGACTGGTGCCGCGATCACCACCACATGATGCGGGCGTGGGACGAGGCCATGGTCCTCGAACCCGAGTTCCGCACACTGGCCCGCGAAGGCATCTCAGCACTGCCCAACGCTATGCCGTCGTACCTGGCACGCTGGCCGCAGAGCCGACACGACGAGGCGAAACTCCGGGTCGAGCTCCTGCTGACACAAGTCGAGCGCTTCTTCATTCGCTGGGCGGAACAGGGCGCGATCACCGCGGGTGCGGACGTCGCAGCAGACGTTCTCACCGACATCTGGTTTCCGGCACTCACGCCGCCCACGACCGATGTTGCGGCGCCGCGATAGGTTGGCCCGATGCCACTCGATCTTCGAGCGATCCTCACCACCGTCGCTGCGCTCCTGTCCGGGATACTCGCGGCGCTGGCCCTGACCAATCCGGTTCTCCGTGACTGGGCCATCGTGGCCTCTCCGTCGGAAGTAGATCGCTGGATCAGCAGTGGACCCACCGCTGTCGGGCTCGGCGCCGTGGTTGCCGTGCTTGCCTGCGCACTCTCACAGCGTCGCGGCTCCCGTCGGGCAGCCTGGATCGCGATCACCGTCGGGGTCGCCGTCATCGCGATCATTCGGGCAGTCGTGCCCGAGGTTGCGTCACTGGACCTGCTGATCGCCTTGATCATCGTCAAAAGTGTTGCAGCCGGTGCGATTCTGGGTTGTGTGGTTGCCGTCAGTTGGGATCGCACCGCCACGAAGAACGCCACCCTCCTCGGCGTGCTTGCCGCCTTCCTCGCGGTTCGCACGTTCGCCGGCGGGACGGGCCGGATGAGTACGTCTTCGGTAGGTGAGCCGTCGTGGTGGCTGATCGGCGCCACGGCCGCAGCAGCAATCGCCTGTGCAGTGACCGCGCAATCCGGCTTCCGGATCCGCAAGCCCGACGCGGGCGAAATCCGCATAGCGCTCGTGGTGATCGCCGCGCTGGCGATCGGGCATCGAGTGCTCGGCGCCGTGATCGATCGCCAGCAGTACGCGTCCGAGGCAACTGCCTGGATCGTCATGGTCTTGGCAGCGGGCGCTGCGCTCGCGTTGACATGGATCGCCGCCTACCGTCTCGGCGACACCTCCGGTGCTGGTGGCAAGTTCCTCTGGGCCGCAACCGCTCTGGCCGCTGCGTCGGCTCCGCTGTTCGTCGACATCGCGAAGGGTTCCGGCCACTGGGGAGACCTGAAGTCCCCCTGGGTACTGGTGCTTTTCGCAGCCCTGCCGGTCGCCGTCGGATTGCGACTGCACAAGCAGGTGCCAAACCTCGTTCCCATCGCCGTTCTCGTTGCGGTACCGCTGTCAGAACTACTGCCCTTCGACTCCGCGCACGGTGTCTGGTCAATCGCACTGAAGATCGCCTCGCTGGGTCTCGCCGCCGGATTCCTGTTCGGTGCCCTGGCTCCCGGCAGCCTGGTCGACGCCACACTCGGACTCGCCATTCCCTTTGCCGCAATGACCTTCTCGTCGATCGCCATTCTCACCGATCAGCTCACCGCGCCGCCAGAGTTGACAGCGGCAGACATTCAGCGATTGATGGAACTTCCCATCCCGGCGCACGTCAGCGCCAACGGAGGACTATTCGGACGCGGAATAGGCATCACCATCGACTACGTCACCCCTCAGACCGTCGGCGCTGCAATCCTCTTCGCCTTGATCATCGGCTTCTGCGGTGCAGCGATCCTCCGACGGTCCCATCCACCCGTCGACACCACGGAATCTCGGATCGAACCGGGGCCAGTCGACTGACACACCGTCACCGGACTGAGACCTGCTATTGCGGTGCAACTGGTACCGGATTGACTATTTTGGAGCAGTGCCCATCGCCCGCAGGACGCTGCTCGTCGCGCTGAGTGGTGTGACGGCATTCGTCGTCACCGTCGTCGCCTTGGCACCGTTCGTGAACAGCCAGTCGACGTCGATTTCGACGGGCGACAGGTTCTGGTCCATCTCGACCATCGGCGCCGGCGTCTTGGCTGTCGTCGCGGTCGGGACAGCCGCGATGATGGCCCGCTGCCGGTTGCGGACCGCGGCCATGACGGTCTTCGGTGGACTCCTACTCGAACTGCCCGGGCTCTACGATCACAACTTCGAGGCACTCTCACCCGTCGGTGCGGGAGTCGCTGTCGGCGCGGTCACGGTTGCTGCCGCTCCCCGGGTCCGAGCCGCTTCCGTCGCGGGAACGATTGTTGCCGTGCATGTCTCGGATTCACTCCTCGACGAAGACGCTATTCCTCGGCGGTACGCGGACTACATCGCCGACAACACCAACCAGTTTCAACCACCAGTGTTGGGGGCAACACTGCTCGCGCTCGCTTTGGCCGCCGCCTGCGTCGCCGCGTTCTGGTTCCACGACTTCGACAAGGACCACCCCAAGGAACGGATGGCCGTTCGACCGGTGACTATCGCGGCGGTGCTCACTCTCTTCGGGGTCGCTGCGAATTGGTGGTTCGAGATCACCACCGTCACGGCGGCGGTGCCTCTACTACTCGTCGCGCTGGTGATCACGGTGATCTGCGCGCGGGTGCTGGGCGACGGCAGTCGAATCCTGCTGATGTGTACCGCTGCCGTCGCAACTCTGGCGGCGGTCTCGGCGAACCGTCCCGCAACCGAAGCCATGGAATGGTCGAAAACCCCCGCCTCCACCGCCGTCGTGATCGGACTCGTCATCGTCGCCGCGGCAGCGATCGGCGCGATCGCTCCCTCGCGAGTCGTCGGCTACGGATTGCTCCTGACGGTCACGGTCGCCGGGATCGTCAGCTACGCCACGTCGCCGTCGCCGAAGATCGGTGACGTTCTCACGATCAGCGATCTTCTTGTCGCCTTCACCGCTGCGGTCGTCACGTACGCGATCGCCAGCGCGATGTACCGAGAGCCACCGCGGACCGGAGCGTCACGAGCCCTCGTCGGACTCGGTGTCATCTTCGGCCCGACGGCGCTGGCCCTGCTCGTCTATCCGCAGTTCGACTACGGATGGACGGCGTACACGCCGCTCGACGAGAACAAGCCCTTCAACGGCATCACGACGGTCGGCCCGTTCGAAATCTCGACCGACATTCTGATACTCGACGCCGTGGCGCTGATCATCGTGGCCGTCTGCGCCTACGTGAGTCTCCGATTGGGGCGGATCAATCGATCCGTTCCTCCGCCGATCAGTCGATCAGATCCATCGACGCCAGGCGATGGAACACTTTGAGTGATCCGGGCGCCACCTCGTCCATCGCTGCGTACTCGGCGAGCGTGAAGTAGCGGAACTCGGCGATCTCGCTGGTCGGGTGCGGGTCTCCGGCCATCTCCGCCAGATAACAACTCATGTGCAGGCCCGTGTCCGCGGAATGTCCGAAAGCGTGAGCCTCGAAGACGTCGAGGAACGTGACCGTCCCGTCGACCAGATCGACGTCGAGTTCCTCCCGAATTTCGCGGTGCAGTGCCTGCTCGGGCGTCTCCCCCGGGTCGATCTTTCCGCCGGCCATGTAGAACGCCGTCTTGCCCACGGAGCGGGTCTGGATCAGCTTGCGGTCACGAATGTGTGCAAGGGCAGCGGTACGGATGATCGTGGTGGGTGTCGACGAATTCACGTCGTCCAACCTACGTGTATCAGCGAGTGCCGATGATGTCCGAATCGACTCGCTGCACATCGAAACTGCCACGCCCGGTAATATGTACGCAAAGACAACCTCTCCGACAAGGTGAATTGTCTCGTTAATCCGATAGGTTCGATTTTGTTCGGACACCCCGCCGCCCGCTGACAACACGACGGAGTGCCTTTTGCTCGCTATCTTGCTTGCCCATGCCGTTGCCGCCCTCTTGGCTCCGCTTGTGGTGCGCAGGTTAGGGCGAAACGGCTTCTTCCCCCTCGCGATAGTCCCCCTCGCCGGCCTCGGCTGGGTCATCGACAAATGGGGCACCGTCGAGACGCTGCACATCACCTGGGTTCCAGGGCTGTCGATGGACATCGACTTCAGGTTCGACGCGCTTTCGGCCATCATGGCCGTGCTCGTCCTGGGTGTCGGCACGCTCATCCTGGTCTACTGCGCCCGCTATTTCACCGACGACGAACCTCGACTCGGTATCTTCGCCGCCGAGATGGTCGCCTTCGCGGGTGCCATGTTCGGGCTAGTGACCAGCGACAACATGCTGCTTCTCTACGTGTTCTGGGAACTGACGACGGTCCTGTCGTTCCTGCTCGTGGGTCACTACGCCGAACGCGCCACCAGCCGCCGCGCCGCGACCCAGGCACTGCTGGTCACCACCGCGGGTGGTCTGGCGATGTTGGTCGGCATGATCATCCTCGGCCAGGTCGGCGGCAGCTACAACCTGTCCGAACTGGTCGCGAACCCGCCGACGGGGTGGCTCCCGTCCGTCGCGATCGTCCTGATCCTGATCGGTGCGCTCTCCAAATCGGCAATCGTGCCCCTGCACTTCTGGCTTCCCGGTGCAATGGCCGCGCCAACCCCTGTCAGCGGTTATCTTCACGCTGCTGCAATGGTCAAGGCCGGTATCTACCTCGTCGCGCGCCTGGCTCCCGGGTACGCCGATTCGCCGCCGTGGCGCATCACCATCATCAGTTTGGGTCTGCTGTCGATGATCCTCGCCGGTTGGCGAGCCATGCGCGCGTACGACCTCAAACTCGTCCTCGCCTTCGGAACCGTCAGCCAACTCGGCTTCATGATGGTCCTGGTCGGCATCGGCACGCGTGACGCCGCCCTGGCCGGCATGACGATGGTCGTGGCGCACGCGATGTTCAAGGCCGCACTCTTCATGGTCGTTGGCATCATCGATCACACGACCGGTACCCGTGACCTGCGCAAACTTGCTCACCTGGGTAAAGCGGCACCCGCTCTCGCGATCATCGCGAGCCTCGCTGCCGCCAGCATGGCCGGTCTGCCACCGCTACTCGGATTCGTCGGCAAGGAAGCCGCACTCGAATCGGTGCTCGAAACGAACGCGCTCGGCCACTGGTCGTCCATCGCCGTCGTCACGGTGATCGTGTTGGGCTCGATCCTCACCGTCGGCTACAGCGTCCGCTTCATCTGGGGCGCCTTCGGACGTAAGACCCTGAGCAAGCCCAGCCCAGCCGTGAGCAAGATGCACAAGCCGGGTTGGCTGTTCCTGTTCGCGCCCGGCCTGCTCGCTGTTCTCGGTCTGGCCGCCGGCATTCTCTCGCCCCAGCTCGAGAAGCTGCTGACCCCGTACTCCACCACACTGGCCCCCGGACCTCACGCCGACTACCACCTCGCGCTGTGGCACGGATTCAACACTCCGCTGCTGCTCACCTGCATCGTCATCGCCGGCGGCATCGCGCTCTACATCGCGCAGCGTCAGATCAGCCGACTGCACTTCGAGCACCCGCCGCTCGGCAACGCCGACCGTATCTACGACGCGACCCTGCGCGGCATGGACACCATCTCGATGCGCCTGACCGGTGCCACTCAGCGTGGTTCGCTCCCCCGCACACAGTCGACGATTCTCGCGACGCTGGTCGTTGTGCCGCTGTTCCTGCTGATCATCGACACCGATGGCGGCGGAGTCGACCTTCGGATGTGGGATTCACCCATCCAGTTCACTATCGCGCTGATGATGATCTCGGCCGCCATCGCCGCGACGCTGATGCGCAACCGACTCGCCAGCGTCATCCTCGTCGGACTCACCGGCTACGGCTGCGGCGTGTTGTTCGCGCTGCACGGCGCACCCGACCTCGCGCTGACCCAGTTCCTCGTCGAGACACTGACACTGGTGATCTTCGTGCTCGTGCTCCGGAAGTTCCCCGCCGAAGTCGACGAGAGCAAGGCGATCGGCTTCAAGTGGCCGCGTGCCGCACTCGCTGTCGCCGTCGGTATCACCGTCACCACCATCGCGGCCTTCGCGACCAATGCCCGAAACACTCGTCCGATCTACGAGCTGCTTCCCGACGCTGCCTACGACCTGGGCAACGGCAAGAACGTCGTCAATGTCCTACTCGTCGACATCCGCGCATGGGACACCCTCGGTGAGATCTCGGTGCTGCTGGTCGCGGCAACTGGCGTCGCCAGCCTCGTCTTCCGCAACCGCCGGTTCGGTATCGCGCCGCGCGTCGCGGACGCCCCCTCCGTCATCGTCGACAAGGCAGCTGCCAACTCGGACACGACGTGGTTGCGCGGCGGAGACCTCATCGATCCTCGACACCGTTCGCTGGTTCTCGAGGTCACCACGAGGTTGATCTTCCCGACCATCATGGTGTTGTCGATCTACTTCTTCTTCTCCGGTCACAATGCCCCCGGTGGCGGTTTCGCCGGAGGCCTGACGGCGGGCCTGGCGCTGGTACTTCGGTACCTCGCCGGCGGACGCTACGAACTCGGTGAAGCCGTACCCATCGACGCGGGCAAGATTCTCGGCCTCGGTTTGGCGCTGGCCGCGGGCACCGCCCTGGTGTCGCTGTTCCTCGGCGCCCCGGCGCTCTCGTCCGCCGTATTCGAGTTCACACTCCCGCTCATCGGCCACGTCAAACTGGTCACCGCACTGTTCTTCGACCTGGGCGTCTACCTCATCGTGGTCGGCCTGGTCCTGGACGTACTCCGAAGTCTCGGCGCCCGCCTCGACGCAGAAATCGAGGTGAAAGCACCATGAGCGCAAACATCGGAATGCTGATCCTGATCGGCGTCCTCACGTCGGCCGGTGTCTACCTGCTGATCGAACGAAGCATCACTCGGATGCTGCTCGGTCTACTTCTATTCGGCAACGCCATCAACCTCTTGATCCTGACCGTCGGTGGATCGGACGGGAATCCGCCCATCGTCGGCCGAGATTCGGTCCACGAGGAAATAGCGGATCCGCTCGCCCAGGGCATGATCCTGACGGCGATCGTGATCACGATGGGTATCGCCGGCTTCGTTCTGGCACTGGCGTACCGGTCTTACAAGATCAACACCGCCGACGCCGTCGAGGACGATCCCGAGGACACCAAGGTTCTCAAGCGTCGCCTGCCTGCCGACGCTCCCGACCACGACCGCTCCGACGACCCGGTCACCGGTGCCCCGAGCATCGGCGGCGACGCATTCGACAAGGACGGCAACCCTATTCCCCTCGAACAACTGGTCAACCTCGAGGACATCGAATGCTACGACGACCTCCACGACGGCGACTTCGAGGACGAACCGGTACCCGACTGGGCCACCGACCTTGCTCGTAAGAAGGAATCCGAGAAGCGGCGCAAAGACGCTCGCCAGACCAAGATCGAGGGAGGTGGAGGCGCATGACCATCTCGGACAACCTGATGGGAGCCCTTGCGCCCCTGCCCGTCTTGATCCCGATGCTGGCCGCTGCTGCGACGCTGGTCGTCGGCCGACGTCCTCGTTTCCAGCGCGTGATCACACTGATCGCGCTCGTCGGCGTCGTCGCGGTGTCGGGCTTGCTGCTCTACCTCGCCGACCGCGACGGTACGACGGCCGTTCAGGTCGGCGGCTGGGACTCCCCCATCGGCATCACACTCGTGGTCGACCGTCTCTCGGCGATGATGCTCGTGGTCTCGTCGGTGGTGTTGCTCGCCGTCATGATCTACGCGATCGGTCAGGGTATTCGCGACGGCAGCGAGGCCCAGCCGGTCTCGATCTTCCTGCCGACCTATCTCGCATTGACCGCCGGTATCTCCAACGCGTTCCTCGCCGGTGACCTCTTCAACCTGTACGTCGGATTCGAGGTTCTGCTCGCTGCGAGTTTCGTGCTCCTGACGCTCGGTGCCAGCGCCGACCGCGTCCGGGCCGGTGTCTCGTACGTGATGGTCTCGATGGTGTCCTCGCTGATCTTCCTGGCGGGCATCGCCTTCGCCTACGCGGCGACCGGCACCCTCAACATGGCCGACATGGCCCTGCGCTTCGACAACATTCCGCCGGGCACACGAACCGCCATCTTCGCTGTCCTTCTCGTGGCGTTCGGCATCAAGGCCGCGGTCTTCCCGCTGTCTGCGTGGCTACCGGACTCGTATCCGACCGCGCCCGCACCGATCACCGCCGTCTTCGCCGGGTTGCTCACCAAGGTCGGTGTGTACGCGATCATCCGCGCGCATTCACTGCTGTTCCCGCAAGGGGAACTCGACAACGTACTGATGGTGTGCGGCCTGCTCACGATGGTGGTCGGCATCATGGGTGCCATCGCGCAGAGCGACATCAAACGTCTTCTCTCGTTCACACTGGTCAGCCATATCGGTTACATGATCTTCGGTATCGCACTGTCCACGACGTCCGGGCTGTCCGGCGCGATCTACTACGTCGCCCACCACATCATCGTGCAGACGACGCTCTTCCTCGTCGTGGGTCTGATCGAACGACAAGCCGGGTCGTCGTCGCTGCGCCGTCTCGGCGGTCTGGCGGCGGCCAGCCCGATCCTCGCGATCGTCTTCCTGATCCCGGCGCTGAATCTCGGCGGTATCCCGCCGTTCTCGGGCTTCATCGGCAAGGTCGCGCTCCTTCAGGCCGGTGCGGCCGACGCCAGCGCGTTGGCTTGGATCCTCGTTGCCGGCGGCACGATCACCAGCTTGCTGACGCTCTACGCCGTCGCCCGCGTGTGGACCAAGGCTTTCTGGCGAGCCCGGGCCGACGCGCCCGAAGGTGACCTCGCCGACGTCAGCCCGTCAGCGTTGATCGACGAGTCCGAAGAGGACATCGCGTTCGTCGACCGCGAGGATGTCGGCAAGATTCCGCTCTTCATGCTGATTCCGACGGTCGGACTTGTCATCGTCGGTCTGGCACTGACGGTGTTCGCGGGCCGGATCATCGACATCAGCGACAGAGCGGCGAAGGATCTGCAGGACCGGTCCATCTACATCGACGCGGTTCTCGGCAACCACCGGCCCGTGCCGGTCGACGAAGCTCCCGTCGCTGCAGACGACCCCGCAGCCGTTCCGAATACCGAGGCCCCGAACACCGACGTCCCGAATACCGAGGAGGCTCCGCGATGAAACGCGAACAGGTACTCCGCGTCGGGATCCTGCTGTGGCTGATGGTCGTATGGATCCTGTTGTGGGGCAACATCAGTTTCGGCAACATCTTCGGCGGACTCGCCGTCGGCCTGATCATCATGGTCCTGCTTCCCCTCCCCCGCGTACCGGTCGAGGGTCGGGTACATCTGCTGTCGATTCTGCGTCTGTTGTGGATGATCGTGTACTACGCGATCCAGTCGAGTATCCAGGTCGCGTGGCTGGCGATCCGTCCGTCGCCGCCGCCGGTCACCGGAGTTCTGCGGTACCAACTCGGGATCAAGTCCGACCTGGTTCTCACGCTGTGCATCGACGTTCTCAACCTGATCCCCGGCACGATGGTTCTCGAGATCGACCAGAACCGACGCATCGTCTACGTCCACGTGCTCGACGTCGGCTCGCAGAAAGCCGTCAGCGCGTTCTACCGCTCGGTGGAGGACCTCGAGCGGTTGTTCATCGCGTCGTTCGAACGTGATTCGGACTGGCAACCCAGCCCATGGCACCAGCGCGACTACGAATTCGATGCACCCCGGCAGGAGGACCAACCATGAACGGGTTCATCACCACGATCTTGATCATTTCCGGAGTGATTCTGCTGATCGCCGCCGTACTGACCACGTTCCGATTGCTCGACGGTCCGAGCTCACTCGACCGCCTCGTCGCCCTGGACACGATCATCGCGGTCTCGATGTGTGGACTCGCGGTCTGGGCCGCGTACAGCAAAGACACGACCATCGTTCCCGCGATCGTCGCGCTGGCGCTGGTCGGCTTCATCGGTTCCGTGTCCGTCGCGCGCTTCCGGGTGAGTGACCAGTGATCGGCAACATCCTCGACACGATCGGGGCCATCTCCATCTTCCTCGGCGCGCTGCTCGCGCTGACCGCCGCGGTGGGAATCGTTCGCTTCCCCGACACTCTGCGTCGTATGCACGCGGCCACGAAACCTCAGGTGGTCGGACTGATCTTGGTCCTGATGGGCGCCGTGTTCCTGCTTCGTGGGAGCGTCGACATCTGGATGTTGGTCCTGGTGGGCATCTTCACGCTGCTGACGGCGCCCGTGATCGCGCACAGCGTCGGCCGAGTCGCCTACCGCGAACAGCGCGAAGAGGACGACCTCATGAAGATCAACGAGCTGGAAGACCCGGACTCTCTGCTGTAGCGGCATCCCACTCGCCGTCGCGCTCGCCCCACACCGCAAGAGCAGTGCCGGGGCGGGCGAAGAAGGTGGCGAAGTACGCCACCGACATGAGAACCAGGACAGCCATCAGCAGCGGCCCGAAGATCGCCGGGTACTCGGCCATCTGCACCGCAGCGAACCGGTACGAGAGCAACAATCCCGCCAGGAGTGCCGAGCCACCGATCAACAGACGCACTCGGAACCACCCCCAGCCGCGCTCCGGATCCCGTAGCGCCGCATCGAGGGTCAAGCACAGGACGGCACCGGCAATGAGGTCGACGCCGTAGTGGAATCCGAAGCCGAGCGTCGCGGTCAGGGTCGCAACGAGCCAGAACGATCCCAGGCTGCGAATCCACCACGGTCCGCTGCGCGAGTGGATGAACAGCGCGACTGCCCACGCGGTGTGCAGGCTCGGCATGCAGTTTCGCGGTGCGGCGTCGTCGAACGGCAGCGACGACGGTGATGCGAAGTCGAAGTTGGGCACGATGTTCGGCCAGTAGTCACCGATCTGGAATCCGAACCCACGCGGACCGAAGGCGAACACCGGGCCGACCACCGGGAACAGGACGTAGAAGATCGGGCCGATCAGCCCGATGAGCAGGAACGTGCGCAGCAGGTGATGCGACGGCCATCCCTTACGTACTTGATAGAGAGCAACCACGATCACTGCGACCGGCAGTTCGACGTAGATCCAGTCGAGGGCTGCTGCACCGACGGGGCCCATGGCGTCGACGATCTGGCCCATCACCCACGACGGATTCCCGAGAGCCTGGTCGGCGAGGAACACGTACTCGTCCCACACGTCGGTGCCGACGAGAATGGTGATCTCCAGCCACGTCTCGGCAACCTTGGCCGCGATGATGAGCAACGCGCCGAGAGCGACGCCGTGCAGAACGCTGAGTCGACGCTCACCGGACAACTTCCACACCGCGTACACCGCGATGGCCGTCAGCACCCAGGTGCCGCCGGTGCCCATCGTCAGCGGTCCACCCGAGAACCAGCGGATCGCGCCGACGACCACGTCGATCACGACGGCCGCGGATACCGCGTAGATGCGTTCTTTGTTGTTCAGTCCGACGAGCGCGAGAGCGAGGCCCACCCAAGGCATGGTCGCGGAGCGGGGAACGAGGAAGTAGTCACCGAACAGGCTTTCCACCGGACCGAGATAGCCCTTGTACGACGCGAACGCCTGCACGCCCAGGACCAGCACGGTCAATGCTGCTGTGCCGATCAGAAGGAGTCGGTGAGAACTCGACCACGAACGGTCCGACTGTCCGGGTGCGCCCCCTCGTTGGGACCAACTGTCTATCAACACCGGACAATAGTAAACGGCGTGTGAACTGAATATGGACACCCACTGGACAAACGGTTGGTATGCCCGGATTTCCAGTCCGCGAAACAGTCCTTCGCACTGTGAACCTGCTAGGTGCCCAACTCTGCGACCAAGGCGTCGACGACCGCAACCAGATCGCCGCCCGTCGCTTCCGCGACACGACGTTGCCGCTGGTAGGACGCGCCGCGACGGGGAATGTCCGCCACCGACGCCAACTCGTCCGCGCAGCCGAGTGAGACCGCAATCGGCGCCAAGTCGTCGAGCAGGCGATCCAGATCGTCAGTGACGAGGCACTCGTTTGCGTCGGAGTCGAGGATGATCTCGGCGTCCAGTCCGTATCTCGCTGCGCGCCACTTGTTTTCCTTGACGTGCCACGGCTGCATGTTCGGCAGAGTCTCACCGGCACTCAGTCTGCGGTCCAGATCGACGATGAGGCAGTGGACCAGAGCAACGAGAGCACCCAGTTCAGCGCGTGTCGAGACGCCGTCGAACACCCGGACCTCGATGGTTCCCCACTTCGGCGCGGGACGGATGTCCCAGTGCATGCCACCGATCTTGGTGATCACACCGGTCTTCATCTGGTCGTCGATGAACGACTCGTATTCGGCCCAGTTCTCGAACTGGTACGGAAGGCCCGCGGTGGGGAGCTGCTGGAACATCAACGCGCGATTGGAAGCATAGCCGGTGTCCACACCGGCCCACATCGGCGAGGACGCCGACAGCGCCAACAGGTGCGGATAGCGCTGCAGCAGTGCGTTGATGATGGGGAAAACGCGATCCGCGGACGAGACACCCACATGAACGTGCACGCCCCAGATCAGCATCTGCCGACCCCACCACTGCGTGCGTTCGATGAGTTCGTCGTAGTCGGGTGTCCGGGTGACCAGCTGCGTCGACCATTGCGCGAACGGGTGCGTGCCCGCGCTGATGAGGTCGACGCCGAGCGGATTCGCAGCGCGGCGAAGCAGATCCAGTGACCTGTCGAGATCACTCATCGCCTCGCCGACCGTCGAATGAATACCCGTGACGAGTTCGACGGTATTTCGCAGTAGTTCCTTGGTGATGTGCGGGGTTTCGGAGCCGGCAAGCTCTTCGACCGCCGAAAACACCTCGGCTGCTGTGTTGGAGAGATCTCTGGTCTTGCGATCGACCAGCGCGATCTCCCACTCCACGCCCAGCGTCGGGCGCGGCGAACCTGGAAATGGAACTACCACGCAGAGAATCCAATCACAGTGTCGGTAAAAACACCGTGCTGGCTACTGCGTGGTAGTCGCCGGAAGTGATGCAAAACTCAGGTGAGTTTGTCAGCTCTTGGTGATGACACCGCAAGCAACGCGTCCGCCGGCGTCACCGGTGTCGAGGGTCTGCTGATCCGGTGCCGGCGCGTAACGCGTCGGGATGTTGCCGAAGTTGTCCGCTCCGGCGTGGATCATGACGGATGTTCCACCGTTTGCGACCAGTTCGTCGACGGTGAATGCATCGGTCGTGGTGACCAGTGTGGCGGTGCCGTCTTCGAGGACCTGAACCGAAGTGAGGTCGCCGCTCGCCGGGTGGCCCGTGTGACCCTCGGCCTGGAAGTGTCCGCCTGCCGAGAGGAAGTTACCCGGCTCTCCGCCGCTGGGGGCAACGGAATTGGTCTCGCACTTGGCGACCTGGTGGACGTGGAATCCGTGGAAGCCGGGGGTGAGGCCCTTGGCGTCGAGGGTGACCTTGACGTCGCTACCTTCCTGCGCGAACGTGACCGTTCCGACCTTGGCGCCGTCGGTGCCGTTCAGCGTTGCGGTGACCGTTTCGGCAGAAGCGCCGGCGTGAGCCGTCTCGGAACCGTGGCCGCCCGCGCTTTCGTGCGCGCTGGGATCGGCTGCACCGGTCCACACCGGAGGAGTCGTGCCGGGGACGCTGCTGGGCTCTTCGCTGTTACTGCAAGCGGTCAAGCCGAAAGCGGCAATCGCGACTACAGGGGCAACGACGCGCCAGGACATACGCCGGGTGCTGCTGGGGGCCATCGAACCGCTCCTTTGAGGTGGCGAGAAAGTGCTTCTGATCATAACGGCGCGTGTAGTAGCTGGAACCGACGGGTCAGTTCCACCTTCACGACCGGTCAGTTGGAGGTCACGATCACGATCACGCCAGGTGACGCGTTCGCGATGCCGGCGAATCGAGGCTCTGCGGAGACTCCGAGTTCAGCCGCGATCTTCTGCGCCGCTGCCTTCTCCGCCGCGGACGATCCGTAATACACCGTCGTCGTACTGACGGTGCCCTCGCTGTAGTTACCCGTCTCCTCGACGTTCCAACCTGCTGCCGTCAATTCCTCGGCGGTGCCTGCTGCCAGACCGGAGACGGTGCTGTTGTTGAGAACTCGAACGCTGACATTCGACGTGTCGGTGCCGCTCGCGGAGCTGGAAGTCGTGGTCGTCGCAGTTCCCGAGGGTCGCGACGTGGTGGTGGTATCGCCCGAAGCGGGTTGTGTCGTCGCTGCCGGCTTGGTGGTGGCCGGCGCGGGGGCGCTCGTCGTGGCAGACGCCGAGGATTCGGTCTGCTCTGCTGCGGTGTTCTCGTCGCCCGATCCACCGTCGCTCGATCCACCCAGTGAGGCTGCTCCGAGACCGATGAACACGATCGCCAACGCGATCAACACCATGGCGATTGCGCGAAGCGGAGGTCCGGACGGCTGCTCTTTCGGGGTACTCACGATGTCGACCTTATCGCCAGTGCGTGGACAGCCCGATCATATGTACGCGTGATTCAGGTGACCTCGAAGCCGAGGCGACGCGCGGCCCTGGCCTTCTGACGGCTGGCACGCAGACGACGCAGGCGCTTGACCAGCATGGGATCAGCCGCCAAGGATTCGGGGCGATCGACCAAGGCGTTGAGAACCTGGTAGTAGCGGGTTGCCGACATGTCGAACAACTCCTTGATGGCTTCTTCCTTCGCACCGGCGTACTTCCACCACTGACGCTCGAAAGAGAGGATGTCGTGCTCCCGGCGGGTGAGGCCGTCTTCGCCGACCTCGTGCATGCCTGCTGTATCTACTACCGAATCGTCGGCGCCAGTGCCTTCGGACTGGTTCCGACTACGCGCGGTTGCGCCGTCCATGTCACTCCTCGACTGCTGTGCTCGGCGTCAGCGAGACTCGTATGCCCGGTGTTCTTTTTCCGACCGAATTCTCGCGGCCGTGAGTTTCCCGGTCCCCTGGCCCGAAGGTAACTCACAATTTCCCCCGCGGCCCACGTTCCGACCGAGCAACGAATTACATCGCTGTTCTTCAGCAACCATTGAACCATGATCGAGTGTGCGGGCCGTGATAACTACGCGGGCGCGCCGCACTATCCTTGTCCGCATGGCTATCCTCCCCATCCGAATCGTCGGCGACCCGGTACTGCACAAGGCGACAGAGCCGGTCACTCAGTCCCCGGCCGAGATCGCCGAACTGATCGCAGACATGTACGAGACGATGGACGCTGCCAACGGCGTCGGTCTGGCGGCCAATCAGGTCGGTGTTCCACTGCGAGTCTTCGTCTACGACTGCCCCGGTGACGACCGCAGCAGCGAGCGTCGACGCGGCGTCGTCGTGAACCCGGTACTCGAGACGTCCGAAATCCCCCAGACGATGCCCGACCCGGACGAAGACTTCGAGGGTTGCCTGTCCGTTCCCGGCGAGCAGTTCCCGACGGGTCGCGCCGATTGGGCGAAGGTCACCGGCACCGACGCCGACGGCAACCCGATCGAGGTCGAGGGCACCGGATTCTTCGCACGGATGCTCCAGCACGAGACCGGGCATCTCGACGGTTTCCTCTACACGGACGTACTGATCGGCCGCAACGCGCGCGCTGCCAAGAAGATCATCAAGCGTTCCGGTTGGGGCAAGCCCGGTCTGACCTGGACGCCGGGGACCGTCGACGATCCGTTCGGTCACGACGACGACGATTACGAAGACTGAGAATTCTGCTCTGAACGGCAACATTTCGATCGGTAGCCGGGTGGTTTTGCGATACAAGCTCCCACCCGGCTATTCGCATCCCATGACCGACGTCATCGGCATCCTCGAGGGCGCCGATCCCATCGCCGTTCGCGCCGGCGACGGTCGGCTGGTCCAGGTCTCCGCCGATCAGGTGATCGCGCTCAAGAGTCTCTCGGCCCGCCCGATTCGCATCGGCGAGATTCGAAACCTCGAAACGGCTGCTGCGGCGGCGTGGCCGGGGGTCGAGCGGGCGTGGATCGACGGTTGGTTGCTGCGCGCCGGTCACGGTGTCACCGGTCGCGCCAATTCGGCTTTGCCGCTCGGTGGTGCGGGGGCGGTTGCCGGCTTCGACGCGAGCACCATCGAGCGGATACGCCAGTGGTTCGGTGACCGCGGACTGCCGACCCTGCTGCTCCTCCCCGATCGACTCGGCACCGCTCCGGACGGGTGGAGCAGCGAGAAGGAAACCATCGTGATGGCCGCCGATCTGGGCAATGTCACGCTGCCGCTCGGTCCTCCGGTCACCTCGTTCGCCGACCGCCCCGACCACAACTGGCTGTCGATGTACGACACCCACGGCGATCCGGCGTACGTCGAGGCGGTCCTCACGGCTGTCGTGGGCACTGCAACTTTCGGCGCGATCGGAAACACCGACACGACGCTTGCCATCGGGCGCGCTGCGCTCACCGAGGCACCCGACCACAAACGCTGGGTAGGACTGACCGGCATTCACGTCGCCCCTGAACACCGTCGTCACGGAATCGGGTCGCTGATCTGCGGAGATCTACTCTCCTGGGGTCGTGAGAACGGTGCGACGCACGCGTACCTCCAGGTTTCGGCGGACAACTTCGCGGCGATCGCGCTCTACGAGCAGCTCGGATTCGTCGAACACCACCGCTACCGATACGCCACCGATCCTGTCGGCGGCTGACGCTAGGCTTGCCCTCGTGCGCATCGCTACCTGGAACGTCAACTCCGTCCGTGCCCGTACCGACAGGATCATCGACTGGCTCGGTCGATCCGACGTCGACGTCCTGGCAATGCAGGAAACCAAGTGCAAGGACGAGCAGTTTCCGTACGAACGCTTCAAGGAAATCGGCTACGAGGTCGCCCACGTCGGGTTGAGCCAGTGGAACGGTGTCGCCATCGCTTCCCGCGTCGGCTTGGACGACGTGCAGATCGGATTCGAGGATCAGCCCGGATTCGACAAGGATCCCGAGGCAGACCCGGTCCGCGAGGCACGTGCGATCGGTGCCACCTGCGGCGGTGTGCGGGTGTGGAGCCTGTACGTCCCCAACGGCCGTGAGCTGGAAGACCCGCATTACGCCTACAAGCTGGATTGGCTGGCCAAGCTGCGCGACGACGCGGAGGGCTGGCTCAAGCAGGATCCCGACGCGCAGATCGCCCTGGTCGGCGACTGGAACGTCGCTCCCACGGACGACGACGTGTGGGATCCCGCTTTCTTCGAGGGCAAGACCCACACGTCGCAGCCGGAACGAGCTGCGTTCACCGCCTTCACCGAGTCCGGGTTCGCGGACGTAGTTCGCCCGTACACACCCGGTCCCGGCGTGTACACGTACTGGGATTACACGCAGCTTCGCTTCCCGAAGAAGCAGGGTATGCGAATCGACTTCATCCTCGGCTCACCGGCATTCGCAGCACGCGTCGAGGCGGCCGAGATCGATCGAAACGAGCGAAAAGGCAAGGGCGCCAGCGATCACGCTCCGGTGATCGTGAATCTCGGGTGATCGTGAATCTCGGAGCCTGATCGTCTGTTTGCACCCTCGGGCTTCTAGTCCTCGACGAGCAGTTCCAGATACTCGGGATGCTCGCCGAGGTACCGCTGAACATAGGTACACACGGGCCGTACCGACCATTCACGTTCACGGGCGCAGTCCATTGCGAACTGCACGAGTACGGCTGCCAGTCCCTGCCCGCCGTACTCCTCTTTGACAACGGTATGCATGTACGCAACCACGTCGCCCGCTTCGGCTCCGCTCCCCGAAATCTCGTCTTCGTCGCGGTATCCGAGGATGCCGACCAACTCGTCGTCGGAGAGCAGTTCGAATCGTTCGTGCGACGGATTGTCCACGAGCGTGACTTCCGGTGAGGTTCCGGTTTTCGAATTTTCGATGTCGTTCATTGCGGCGACCTCCACGGCACGATGTGCACCTGCGCGATCGGCGACAGCTGCGTTCGCACGCTCTCCATAACTGTGATCCATGCCACTCATAGAATCAGCTACCGACGACGCTGTCCCGGGTTCGACCAATTTTTGCACCGGGAACGACCGGATCGCAATCGCAGTTCGCGCCGTCGTTCCCGCGAGAGGTGGGACCGAGCTGCCGTTTCCCCAGGTCCGATCGGTAGGCTCGTCGTCGTGAAGCTGCTGCCCCTGACCCCCGCCGGACAGACCCCGATTCGGGCATTGACCATCGCCGGAACCGACTCCGGTGGCGGAGCCGGCATTCAAGCCGATTCCCGCACGATGGCGATGTGCGGAGTGCACGCCTGCGTGGCCGTCGCCGCAGTGACGGTCCAGAATTCGGTGGGAGTCAGCGGATTCCACGAGATTCCGCCGGAGATCGTCGCCGACCAGGTGCGCGTCGTGGTCTCGGACATCGGCGTCGGTGCGGCGAAGACGGGAATGCTCGCGTCGACGACGATCATCGAAGCGGTGGCCGCGGTTGCCGCCGAGGTTGGGATCGGCCGCGACCGTCCGATTCCGCTCGTGGTCGACCCGGTGTGCGCGTCGATGCACGGCGATCCGCTGTTGCACGAAGAAGCTCTCGACGCGGTCCGCAACACCTTGATTCCGGCAGCCACGGTGGTCACTCCGAACCTCGACGAGGTTCGGTTGATCACCGGTATCGAGGTCGTCGACGACAAGAGCGCCCGCCAAGCGGCAGAAGCGCTGCATGCGCTCGGCGCTCAATGGTCCATCGTCAAGGGTGGCCACCTTCGTACTTCGGAGTTGTCCACCGACCTGTTGTTCGACGGCGACCGTTTCCTCGAATTCAGCAGTGCCCGGATCGACACCGGCAACGATCACGGCGGCGGAGACACGCTGGCTGCTGCGATCACTTGCGCTCTCGCACACGGCTATTCCGTTCCGGACGCGGTGGCGTTCGGCAAGGAGTGGGTGACCAAGTGCCTCGAGGCGTCGTACGACCTCGGCGCGGGACACGGTCCGGTGTCCCCGCTCTGGCGGCTCCAGGTCTAGCGCTCGAGGTCCAGGGCGCTAGTTCCGGCGTACGCGCCAGATTCCCAGGTCGACGGGAACCCCGTTGGGCGTCGTGGCGAAAAACCCTCGTCGCCATGGCCGGATCGTGAGATCGAGATCCTCCAGGGTGCCGGCTTCGAGTTCCTCGAGAGTGGTCGCCGACATCATGACGTTTCCGTCGCCGCCCAAGCCCATCATCCGGGCGGCGATGGTCACGTCGACGCCGAGCCAGTCGTCACCGATCTGACGCGGGGTACCCGTGTGTAGGCCGACGCGCATGCGCGGGGTGTATCCGTCGAGATCGACTTCCGCGAGCGCGTCCTGCGCGGTGAACACCGCCTTCAAAGCCGCATCCGGGCGAATGAACACTGCCATCAGACCGTCGCCCATCCGTTTGACGACGTGTCCGCCGTTGTCGGTGATCGGAGTTTCCACGGCCTGCGCCACCGCACGCAGAAGGGTCAGCGTCGCGCCGTCACCGGCTGCGAGCGACCAGGTGGAGAAGCCCACCAGATCGGTGAAGACGATGGTCAGTTCTTGATCCCCGCGGCCGCGGCCCATCTTTTCCAGCGCTGCCTGCCAGACCTGCAGTGCTCCGAGGCTCACTTCGCGAGTGGCTGCCGGTTTCTGATCGAGCAATCTGTCAGCGACGCGGGCCACGGCGCGGGCACCGCCGGGGCCGGCGAGCGAGAGCGGGTCCCCGAACCCGGGATCGCCGGGTAATGCCCGCCTGAGCCGCCGTAGCGCATCGATGAGCTGCTGTCGACGGTTCAGTTCTGCCGCAGAATTCAAGACGACGTCGACGACGCCTCGAACCGAGGAGGAAGAAGCACCTGTCGTGTCGGTGTTCTCCGGGGACAGATCAGCCATAACTCAAGCGTAACTCAGAGTTACAGACAGTGTGCTGCCGCGGTTCTCGCACAGTGGCCTCCTGGTCGCTCGCGCAGTCGATCATTCGGTCAGTCGATCATTCGGTCAGTCGATCATTCGGTTCTGGCCTGTGTCCGGGCATCGCCGACGGGAACTCCGTTCGGCCCGCTCAAATCCTGGGCATACGTCGCAACTCCGAAGGCTACTGCAGAAGCGTTGGCAGCGAGCGCTTCGCGATCGATGTTCGCGAGGTTGTCCTGGGCACTGTGGTAGTTCGGGTCGAAGGTCTCCTCCGCTTCTCCGCCCCACTTCTCGGCCTGTGCCGGCGTCTTGCGCTCGTCCGCGCCGCTGAACACTCCGCCCGCCGGGATTCCGATCTCGATGAACGGGCCGTAGTCGGAACGCCCGTCGAAGTCCGTTCCGTCCGCCGCAATCCCCCGATCGGCAAGGAAGTCGACGAAGGTGCGCTCGATGCCCGCCGACCCCTCGGGCCCGGGCCCCTCCCCCACGGCGTCCGAGTTGTCGCCGTCGTAAGCCAGGTATCCGGCGTTGGGCGAACCGAGCATGTCGAAATTCAGGTACAGGGCGATGTCGGCCCGTTCCTGATCGCTCAGACCCTCGACGTAGCGGGTGGAGCCGACCAATCCCACTTCTTCCGCTCCCCAGAAAGCGAAACGCACGGCATTTTCGATGCTCGGTGAGCTTCCCATCTGCAGCGCGGTTTCCAGTACGGCTGCGGTACCGCTTCCGTTGTCGTTGATTCCGGGACCTTCCGGCACGCTGTCGAGGTGGGCGCCCACGACAACCACGTTGTCGGTCGCGCCGGTCTTGGTCTGTGCAATCACGTTGCGCGACTTCGTCGTTTCCGTCGACGTGTCGAGAATCAGCGTGAGGTCTCCGGGCGCTGCGGCAAGAGCCTCGCCCGACGCCTTGCTCACCCCGCCGGTCGGGATGCGGGCGTCTTCGGGTTCACCCAAGGTTGCCCCGCCCAGCATCGCGTCCTCGTTGTTGGCAACCAACAACGCTGCCGCGCCGCGGTCAGCGGCGATCTTCTGCTTGTCGCCGAACGGGCACACTCCGCGGGTGACCAGCACGATTGCACCGTTCACGTCGCGGCCGTCGTAGTCGGTGGCCTCGCAACCGGGGGTCTCGTCGGCGGGAATCGCCACCAGACGCGCCGTGATTCCGGTCGGTCCCGTGGAGGTGGAATATGTCAGCGCCCGCACCGGAACATCGGAGCCGTCAGCGGCTTTCAGGGATTCGGTGCCGGGATCGAAGGAGCTGAAGTCGAATTCCGGGGTGCTGACCTCGAAACCCTTGTCTTCGAGCAGGTTTGCCACGTAGTCGACACTGGCGTCATAGCCGGGGGTACCGGCCGATCGATTGCCCTCGTTGTTGGCGGCGATCTTCTCGAGTTGCTCCAGATGCCCGGTCACGGCGTCGACCGTGACGGTCTCGGAGAATGCAACCGGGTCTGTCGGGACGGCCGCTTCACTTCCCGACGAGCATCCACTCACCACGAGTGCTCCAGCCATTGCGACCACAACCACACCGAAGAGTCTCATCTTCGGAGGATATCGGCCGAAGCACAGGAAAGGGACCCAGTACGAATGGTTTTTCGTACTGGGTCCCTACTCTGCTGTCACTCCTGGTTCTCGGTAGGTCTCCCGACAACACCTACCGAGGGAGCGACAAGATCAGGCGTCGCGACGATTCACGATGACGATACTTGCTCCGAAAATCACCAGAACGAAGGCCGCGAAGTAGATCAGGCTGCCCCAGGGTCCCCAGTGGAAATCAAGGCTTCCGCCGCCAGGGCTGAGGAAGTGGTTTGCATTCGCGAACGGCAGGAACGGAGTGATCTTCTCGCCGACACTGCCGAACAGTCCGAACAGGCTCTCGATGAGCAGCGGCCAGAGCAGGAGCAACGCAATAGCGCCGGCCGACTGACGGATGATCGATCCGACGCCGACGGCGAGGATCACACACAGGAAGGCGTAAACCGGAATGCCGTAGATCGCACGCCAGTCATCGCCGGTCGACAGGGTCAGACCCGTGCTGGCCTCGGAACCGGCCATGGCCTTGGCCACCGCGTAGGACCCGAAAGCGAGGACAAACGTCAGCACCGCCCCGAAGGCACCGATGAGGCCGGCTTTGGCGATCAGAACCGAGGCACGGTTCGGAACGGCCTGGAAGGTGGTGCGGATGGTCCCGAAGCGGTACTCACTGGTGACCGCGAGGGCCGCCATGATCATGAGAACCATGATTCCGAAACCCGAGATGCCGGCCGTGGCAACGGCGGTGTCGAGGTCCGGTGCTCCCTGGACGTCGGAGGACGTCAGAGCCGACTTGGCAACCGCGCCCATGATGGCCGCGAAGCCGAGCGCGAGCACGACGATGATGACCGAGCACCACAGCGGCGACTTGGTCGTGGTGATCTTGATACGTTCAGCACTGAGAACAGCCATTACAGTGCACCTCCCATAGCCTGCTGCGTGTTTGCCTGCTGTGTATTTGCGTGGTGTGCACCGACACCCGGATCGATACCGGATGCGTGGTACTGGACATCGTCCCCGGTCAACTTCATGAACGCATCCTCGAGCGACCCCTGCTGAGAAGCCAACTCGTACAACACGATCCCCTGCGAACCAGCCAAACCACCGATCACATCGGTGGTCGAATCCACCACCACCAATGCCGGGGCAACACCGGAACCGTCTTCACGCACCGTCAGCCCCTGCGAGAGCAACACACTGCGCAACGCATCGAGCTGAGGGCTGCGCACCCGCACCGTCGACTCCGACGAACGATCCACGAACTCCGCGACCGTCGAATCCGAAATCAACCGACCCCGACCGATCACCACCAACTGCTCCGCCGTGAGCGCCATCTCCGACAGGAGGTGACTCGACACCAACACCGTGCGGCCCTCGGCCGCCAACCGCTGCATGAACTTACGAATCCAGACGATGCCCTCCGGATCGAGACCGTTGACCGGCTCGTCGAACAACAACACCTTCGGATCCCCCAACAACGCACCCGCCAACCCCAGACGCTGCGACATACCGAGCGAGAACCCGCCGGCCTTCTTGCCCGCCACCTCGGACAATCCGACCAACCCGAGCACCTCGTCCACGCGGGACTTCGGGATCCCGTTCGAAGCAGCCATCCACTGCAGATGCGCACGCGCACTGCGATTGGGGTGCACCCACTTCGCATCCAACAACGCACCGACAGTCCGCAATGGCGTCTTGAGCTCGCGGTACGGCTTGCCCTCGATCAACGCCGCACCCGACGTCGGCTGATCCAAACCCAGGATCATCCGCATCGTCGTCGACTTACCGGCACCGTTCGGGCCCAGGAAGCCCGTCACGATGCCCGGCTTGACCGTGAACGACAAATCGTCCACCGCTTTCGTCGGTCCGTAAACCTTGGTCAATCCCCTCAGTTCAATCATGAGGAGAACTTTGCCCTACCGGCAATGACCAGCACATCGGCCACAGGTCTAGTTCCGAGTGGTACTCAGGTAGGACACGAAGCCGGACAATCCGGGCATAACCCTGAGAAAACACCCGGAAATGGTCCGTCAGGACGATGCTTGGGCCCAGAACCGCTTGGGAATCCGGCCGGCGTGACGCGCTTCGAAACCTGCTACCACTGCGTGCCGCATCGCCGACGCCATCAACGCGGGATTCTTGGCCCGCGTCACCGCTGTCGCAAGTAGGACGGCGTCGCAGCCCAACTCCATGGCAAGGGTGGCGTCGCTGGCCGTTCCGATTCCGGCGTCGAGGATGACGGGCACGCCGGCGCGCTCGACGATCATCTCGATATTGTGCGGATTCGCGATACCCAGCCCTGTCCCGATGGGTGAACCGAGCGGCATGACTGCCGCGCAGCCGACCTCTTCGAGGCGAAGCGCCAGCACCGGATCGTCCGTCGTGTACGGCAGGACGGTGAATCCGTCGTCCACCAATTGTTCTGCGGCGGAGACGAGTTCGATTGCGTCGGGCAGCAGAGTCCGCTCGTCGGCGATGACTTCGAGTTTGACCCAGTTCGTCTCGAGCGCTTCGCGTGCCAACTGCGCCGTCAGGACCGCTTCGGCGGCGCCCCGACACCCGGCGGTGTTCGGCAACGGTTCGATTCCGAGGCGACGAAGCAGGTCCAGAACGCCGGTGCCGCCTGCCGCGTCGACTCGCCGCATCGCGACGGTGGTCAGTTCGGTACCGGAGGCGACAAGCGCTTCCTCGAGCACCGCAAGGTTGGCGGCGCCGCCTGTCCCCGTGATGAGCCGGGAACCGAAACTGCGGCCCGCGATAGTGAGAAGGTCCTGCTCAGCCACCCTGCACCGCCGTGAGGATCTCGATTTCCCAACCACGTCCGACGGATTCGTCCCAACGCCCGCGAGGAAAGAGCGCACCGTCGACGGCGACGGCGATGCCTTTGCTCGGCAACTCGAGGTGCGTCAGAAGTTCGGTCACCGTGACTGCTCGATCGAACTCGAGATCTTCGCCGTTGACGGTGATCCCGATCGGGACCTGCTCACTCATGAATTTTCCTTAGCTACTGCGAACCGCTCGGGTTCGGTTCCTTTTACCTCGACCAAAGATGTGCCGTTCAGCAACGCGACCGTCGCATCGGCGGTGACGGGCGTCAGCAGGACCCCGTTGCGGCCGTGCCCGGTGGAGACGACAACACGATCGGACACGCGCCCGATCAACGGCAGGTTGTCCGGCGTCATCGGACGCAGACCTGCCGCGCACTCGTACAGTTCGTATTCGCCGATCGCCGGCATCAGGGCCTCGGCATCGTTGATCAGGTCCCGTACGCCGGCCATCGTGACCTGTGTATCCTCGCCGGACTCGTATTGTGTTGCGCCGACGACGATTCCGTCACCGCGCGGGACGAGGTAGGCGGGCCGCCCGTGGACGCTTCCGCGGATGGTGCGGCTGGGCGCCGGGGTGACTCCAGGCCTACTGCGCAAGCGAAGGATTTCGCCCTTGACCGGGCGTACCGGTAGCCCGGGCCACAGCTTGGGTGACGCGATACCGGCGGTGAGCACTATCTGATCGGTATCGAGTTCGGCGAGGTCGTCGACGGCCCGCGCGATCAATTCGACGCCGGATTCCGCACAGGCCTTCTGCAACGCCGCCAGCAGAAGTCTGTTGTCGACGGCGGACTCACCAACAGCCATCAACCCCGACCGGATGCCCCGGCCCAGCATCGGTTCGAGTTCACGGATGCGCGCGCGACCGAGAACTTCGAGTTCGTGCCCCTGCGAGCTCACCCACTCGGCGATGGTCTGCAGGTCCTGCGCGTCGGCAGCGTCGAGTGCAACCGTCAGCGAGCTGTCCGCGGTGAAGACCGATTGCCCGAATTTTCCGAGTTCCTCACCGAACGTCGGCCACCGTTCCAGGGACGCTGCACCGATTGTCAACGCGGTTTCTTCACCCGGCCAGCCTTCGGAAAGCGGGGCAAGCATTCCGCCCGCCACCCACGAAGCACCTGATCCAATGGACGGGTCGTACAACCGAACGGCCCACCCGTCGCGGGCTGCTCGCCACGCGATAGCGAGACCGATGACACCGCCGCCGACAACCGACACCGTACGAGCGTGTGTACTCACGAAACTCCACCTCCACTTCCTGCGCCGGCATGATCCGGGTCAGGTCTGACGGTCGGGATCTGGTCGCGATCCCCTCTCAGCCCTACGAACCTCGCAGTCACGACAAAAAGTGACGACGACGTTTCAGGACTCCCGTGTCGAACCTTGCTCCCTAGAGGCTACCGTTTGCTCCGTGCACCCCACACATCCCAGTAACGACATCGACCGGCGCGAGCGCCTGGCAGCAGCACGGCTGTACCTGTGCACCGACGCGCGCCGCGAGAAAGGCGACCTCGCGCAGTTCGCCGAGGCAGCATTGTCCGGCGGAGTCGACATCATCCAATTGCGTGACAAAGGCTCTGCCGGTGAGCGCGAGTTCGGCCCGCTCGAGGCCAAGGACGAACTGGTGGCGCTGGGCATTCTCGCGACCGCAGCGCGACGCCACGGCGCATTGTTGGCCGTCAACGATCGCGCGGATCTCGCGATGGCTTCCGGCGCCGACATCCTCCACCTCGGCCAGAACGACATTCCCGTCCCCTACGCGCGAACCGTTGTCGGTGAAGACGTAGTCATCGGCCGTTCGACGAGCAGTCGCGCGCAGGCGAGTCTGGCCGCCATCGAAGAGGGCGTCGACTACTTCTGTACCGGGCCGGTCTGGGCGACACCGACCAAACCGAATCGAAGTGCGTCCGGTTTGGAACTGGTTCGATCGACCGCCGACGCCGCACCGCCGCGGCCCTGGTTCGCGATCGGCGGCATCGACGAGGAACGTCTGCCAGAGCTGCTCGATGCCGGCGCCACGCGCATCGTCGTCGTGCGTGCAATCACGCAAGCATCGGATCCCCAGGCGGCCGCGCAACGCCTCGCCGCAGCCGTCGCTGGGCGCTGAAAGCCGGTAACTGGCGTTCGTCAAGTGTTTGCCGGGCGATTTCCGCACAGTTACGGGTCAGCACGCCTGACTCGAATTGTGAACGGAAGTTGTCCGATCAGACAACAAACTCCCAGTTCCTAGGTGCGATTGGATGTCCGAAAAGTCGGATTAAGTGATCTTGCTCACAGTTGCTTCGATTGCGTGTCACATCCCATTCGGTTTGTTGTAGTTTACCTCCAGTTACTAACTGAACCTAGGAGCACTAAATGGGATCCCTCGACACCGGCTCGCTCAGCACCGAATCGCTCGAAGACCTGAACCTCGGCAAGATCAGCGAGCTGCTCAAGCTCGGTATCACCGCGGTCAGCTTCATCACGGCGCTGAACTCGCTCAGCTGAGCCTCGTTTCGGTCGACGACCGAAACACCGAAGGGCCGGACTCCCGCGGAGTCCGGCCCTTCTGCTGTGTATGAACTGTGAAGACTCGAGTGCTACGACTGCGTACTCGACGCCTCGGACAGGTTCTGGTCACTGCCTGACTGCTCACTGCCTTGGTGGGAACTACCCGACAACCATCCGAATCCGCCGTCCTCGAGCACGACGGTGTGCGGATCGCCGTCCACGGCCACAACAGGCTCGGTCCGGAGGTCGGGCCATGAGGAACCGAAGCCCGGATGCAGCGGCAGTGAGTCGACGTCGGCTTCGCGTACCCACCGCAACTCGGTGCTCTCACCATTGGCAACCGTCGACAGTGGATGCGCCGCGTCAGCCACGACGGTGGTGTAAGTCCACCCGCTCTCGGCGCGCATCGTCACTACTTCCCCGCGGACACGGACGGCGTCCTCGGCGATACCTGCTTCTTCGTGTGCTTCCCGGACGGCAGCGTGCGTCGTGCTCTCGTGTGAGTCCCGCGCTCCGCCGGGCAGTGCCCACGTTCCGCCCTGATGGCTCCACGCCGCACGATGCTGCAGCAAGACCATGGGTGATCCGTCCGAATCGGGGGCACGCAGAAGCAGTCCTGCGGCTCCGTGTTTACCCCAATGCCGAGTACCGTCCGATCCGATGGACCAACCGTCACCGTCACCACGCATCGACTACCTCGCTCCGCCTGCTCTCGCCGTTGTCCCACACTAACCGTTTCAATCTGCTCCAGGTGTAGGTGATGCTTATATGCTCGCGAAGATGCCCTGAATCATTTCTCGGCGGCATCATTTCTCGGTAGCCCGCCTACAGCGAAGTGAGGTGCTCGATGGTCGACCGTGTCGTCCCGTCCATCGAACCCCGGTCGCTGCCGCCCTCCGAGGCCACATCAGTGTCGGCGGAGGACGAGCAGGCACTTCTGCGGCGCGAACTGCAGGCCTTCATGTCCTCGACGCCTGGCCGGTTGACCGTCGTCGGACTGATCCTGATCGCGATCACTTTGATCGCCGGACTCCTCGCCACCGCAGCGATCGAGAACCGCCAGGCGAACCTCGACCTCCTCCTCGTCGAAACCGAGCCTCTCGCCAACTCGGCCCAGAATCTCTACAGTGCGTTGTCCTTGGCAGACGCCGCCGCGGCCACCGCCTTCATCTCCGGCGGCCTCGAACCCGCCGAAGTCCGCGACCGATACACGCAGTCGATCGGTGAGGCCTCTGCGGAGATCGTCCAGGCGTCGGCCGGTCTCGACTCGACCGATCTTGCCGGTCACAGCGCGTTGACCACAATCTCGACCGACCTCTCCGTCTACACCGGGCTGGTCGAAACTGCACGGGCGAACAATCGCGTCGGAAACCCGGTCGGGGCAGCATATTTGAGCGAGGCCTCGCAGTTGATGCAGACCTCGCTGCTGCCGATGGCCCAGCAACTGCACGCCTCGCAGGAGACGCTGGTCTCCCAAGTACAGCGCGATTTCGAGACTCCACCGTGGTGGCCGATCGTGGCGTTCGTCTTCGTGCTGTGCGCGCTGGTGGCGACACAGATGTACTTCTCCCGCAAGAGTCGCCGACGCTTCAATCTCGGGTTGATCCTTGCCTCGCTCGCGGTCGCTGCAGCTCTGCTGTGGCTGCTCACGGTCGGACTGGTCTCCGCACTGGCCACCGGGCGCGCGCTCGACGCCGGGGCCGAGCCACTGCACGAACTGACCGAGGCACGAATCATGGCGCAGCAAGCACGCACCGTGGAAACCCTCACGCTGGCGAGGCGGGATTCGACCGCCGAGGACAACGTGACGTTCACCCGCAAGGTCGATGCTCTGCGGGACATCCTCGAGGGCCTGCAAAGCGACGAACGCGCCCGAGTGAACAGCGAAGTGCTGACCGCCGCACTCGACTCGCGCCAGCAGTGGGTGGCTGCGCACACGCGCATGTACGACCGTCTCGGAAACGGCGACTTCACGTCCGCCGCAGCCATCACCATCGGCGCCGGAGAACAGGATTCGGCCGCGGAGTACGGAAAGCTCGATCACGAACTCTGGCAGGGAATCGTGGATTCGCGCACGAATCTTCGGTCCGACGTCTCGTACGCCTCCCGGGTGTTGGCTGCCTCTGCACCGGGCATGTCTGTATTGGCAGTTCTCGGAGTTGCCGGAATCTTCATCGGATTCTGGCCTCGACTGCGGGAGTATCAGTGACGGGAGTACCGGTGATGCGGAGGAAGAGCCCGGCCGTATGTGTCGCGGTTCTGGCAGCGGCCATGCTGATGCTCGCCGGTTGCGGTGCGGATCGAGCCGAAGACTTGGACAACGCAGGCGCCACGTCGTACACGGAACCGCCGCTGCCGGCCGAGGCCACCATCGCTCCCAGCCCGACACCGACGACTACCGCGTCGTGCACCAACCTCACCGCGAGCCTGCGGCCCACCCCCGCAGACGCATCTCCGCAGCCACCCACGCCGAGCCTCGACGCCATCCGCGCCCGCGGGCGGCTGATCGTGGGCCTGGACACCGGTTCCAACCTCATGAGCTTTCGCGATCCGGCCACCGGGCGCCTCGAGGGTTTCGACGTGGACATCGCCCGCGAAATCGCCCGAGATCTGCTCGGTGACCCGGAGAAGATCGAGTACCGAATCCTGACGTCGGACGATCGGATCGCCGCACTCCAGGAATCGATGGTCGACGTGGTCGTCAAGACCATGACCATCACGTGCGAGCGGCGCGAGAAGGTCGACTTCTCGACGCAGTACTTCTCCGCTGAACAACGAATTCAGGTCTTGCAGGGGTCATCCGTCCGCGGCATCGACGACCTCGCAGGCAAGCGGGTCTGCGCTGCCCGGGGAACGACCTCGGCGACTCGAATCCAGCAACTCCAACCCGAAGCCACCGTCGTCACCGTCCCGATGTGGTCCGACTGCCTCGTCGTCCTCCAGCAGGGGCAGGTGGACGCGATCAGCACCGACGACACGATCCTCGCGGGCCTCGCCTCGCAAGACCCGTATCTGATGATGGTCGGTGGCTCACTGGGCGTCGAACCGTACGGAATCGGAGTGAACAAGGACAACCCCGACTTGGTCCGATTCGTCAACGGAACACTGGATCGGATCCGGAGCGACGGGACCTGGAACCGTATCTACGACCGCTGGCTCAGCGTCCTCGGTCCTTCGCCCGGTCCCCCGCCGGCCGTCTACCGGGATTGAGGCTGACATGACCGAAGAAACCGGCCCCGAGCCCGACGCCACGCAGGCTTCCATGCGTCCCGAACCCGAAGCCACCGGCGCCTACGAGCGGCCCGAGCCCGAAGCCACCGGCGCCTACGAGCGTCTCGAGCCGACTTCAGCGCAGATACGGGGTACCACGCCCTCCGCATCCTCCTCCCCGACCGGCCGCTCCACTCGATCCCGCCGCAGCCGGTCGGGGCGAAAGCTACGTCTCGGCGGCGGCCTGGTCGAGGTTCCCCCCGTCCCGCAGATCGACCCCGCATCTGCGGTGATGAGTGACCCGACCGTCCCCGAGCGGAAACGGTTCTGTTGGAAATGCAACGAACCAGTCGGTCGTAAGAGCGCAAGCACCAAGGCAACTCAGCACGGCACCTGCCCCAAGTGCGGTTCCACTTTCGACTTCCGTCCACTCCTCGAAGAGGGCGAATTGGTGTCCGGTCAGTACGAGGTTCAAGGGCCCATCGCGCACGGCGGCCTGGGATGGATCTACCTCGCGATCGATCGCAATGTCAGCGACAGGTGGGTAGTTCTCAAGGGGCTCTTGCATTTCGGTGATTCCGAAGCGCAAGCCGTTGCGGTGGCCGAGCGTCAGTTCCTCGCCGAGGTCGCCAACCCCAGCATCGTCAAGATCTTCAACTTCGTCGAGCATCCGCGCCCGGACGGCACACCCATGGGGTACATCGTCATGGAGTACGTGGGTGGGCGATCATTGCGCGAGGTGCTGGCCGAATTCCCGGACGGCAAGCACATGCCGATCGAGCAGGCAATCGGCTACGTACTGGAAATCCTTCCGGCGCTGAGCTATCTGCATTCTACCGGCCTGGCCTACAACGACCTCAAACCCGAGAACGTGATGGTCACCGAGGATCAGTTGAAGCTGATCGATCTCGGCGCCGTGTCCGGAATCGAAGACTACGGGTACCTGTACGGTACCGCCGGCTATCAAGCACCCGAGATCATCGAGACCGGTCCGACCATCGCCTCCGACATCTTCACCGTCGGAAGAACACTCGCGGTTCTCACCCTCGACATGCCCTCGAAGCACGGACGGTACCTCGACGGCCTTCCCGAACCGGAGGACGAGCCACTATTGCGCGACCACGAGTTCTTTCACCGTCTACTGCTACGCGCCACCGACCCGGATCCGAAGAAGCGATTCCAGTCCGCCGAGGAAATCGCGGGACAACTCACCGGCGTTCTGCGAGAAATCCTCGCCGAGCAGACCGGGCAGGAGAATCCCGGACTCTCGCTCGTGTTCAGCAGGCAGCGAACGTCTTTCGGCACCGATGAATTGGTCGGGCAAACCGATGTGTACGTGGACGGTGTCAGCCACGACGCCGCTCTCGATCCGCGCGAAGTTGCGCACGCACTTCCCATTCCGTTGGTCGACCCCACCGATCCCAGCGCGCCGTTGCTGGCAGCGGCGGTGCACAGCGAACCGTCTCAGACTCTCGATGCTCTCAAGCATGCCCGCGAGAACGGAATCGACCGAACGTCGGGCACACCCGCGGCCGCCGTCTCGGGCGAAGTTCGACTGGCCGAGGCCAAGGCTCATCTCGATCTCGGTGATCCGGAAACCGCACTGACAGTTCTGGGCGAACTCCAGCAGAACATCGGGGACCACTGGAAGATCGAGTGGTATCGAGGACTTGCGGCGTTACAACTGGACCGATTCGAGCCCGCTTTCAGTCACTTCGAGGCAGTTCTCACCGCACTGCCCGCGAGGCTGCCCCCAAGCTGGCGTTGGCAGCGACGGCAGAACTGATTCTCCAGCACTGGGAGAGCGACGACCCGGACCAATGGTGCCGCTTCTCCGAGAAGTACTACCGCACCGTCTGGCGGACCGAACGAAACTACGTGAGCGCAGCATTCGGGCTCGCCCGACAACTCGCCGATCACGGCAACAAGAAGGCAGCCATCGCCGCCCTCGACGAAGTACCCACGTCTTCCCGGCACTACAACGTCGCACGGATGTCCAGCGCTCTGACGATGCTGTCCGGCGTTCCGATCGCCGAACTCGACGAATCGACTCTGCGGGAAGCCGCCCGTCGTGTTCGGGCGCTACCTGCTGAAGAGAGCCGAAGCCTGCAGATGCGAACCCTGGTGTTGGGCACGGCACTCGATTGGATTCGCTACGGCAATCGCTCGCACACCGAACTCGAACCCATCCTCGACCTGCCCTTCACCGAGCAAGGTCTGCGCACCGGAGCCGAAGCCTGCCTTCGCGCCCTCGCTCGCGCCACGACCTCCCGCACGCACCGCTACGCCCTCGTGGACCGGGCGAATGCGGTGCGTCCGCGCAGCAATTTCTGACGGACGCCCCGAGGTTTACAGTGCTGCAGAAACCTACAGTGCGGCCACCAAAGCCTTCGCCGCGCGGGCGATCGCCAACTCCTCGTTGGTGGGGACCACCAGCACCTCGACGGCCGACGAGGATGCGGAGATACGACGCTCGTCGCGACTCTTCGCCTCGTTGAGAGCCGGATCGACCTCGATACCGAGACGGGAAAGCCCGGCCAGGCTGTCGCGTCGTACGTCGATGTTGTTCTCGCCAACACCGCCGGTGAAGGTGATGACGTCGACGCCACCGAGTTGAACGATGAAGGCGCCGATGTACTTACGGAGCATGTGTACGTAAACGTCGTACGCAAGTTGTGCGTCTTGGTCGCCGCCCTCGATCAGTGCGAGCAGGGCACGGAAATCGTTGACTCCCGACAGTCCCTTCAAACCGGAGCGCCGGTTGAGGAGGTCGTCGATCTCGTCGACCTTCATTCCCGAGTTGCGATTGAGGTGCAAGATGATGCCTGGGTCGATGTCGCCGCTGCGGGTGCCCATGACAAGACCCTCGAGCGGGGTGAGGCCCATCGTGGTGTCGATGGCCTTGCCGCCCTTGATTGCCGAGGCCGAAGCGCCGTTTCCGAGGTGCAGGACTATCTGATTCAGCTCGGCGGGATCCTTGCCGAGGAACTCCGCGACCCGTCCAGACACGTATTCGTGTGAGGTCCCGTGGAAGCCGTACCGGCGAATCTGGTTGGCCTTGGCCACATCCCGATCGATCGCATAGGTGGACGCCGCCGCGGGCAGTGTGTGAAAGAAGGCAGTGTCGAACACTGCGACGTGCGGAACGTCGGGCAGTTCCTCGCGCGCCACCTCGATACCGATCACGTTGGCCGGATTGTGCAGCGGCGCAAGGTTCGACAAATCCGCGATGGCTTTCACGACGCCGTCGTCGATGAGAGTCGGCGAATAGAAGATGTCACCACCGTGCACGACTCGGTGACCGACTGCGATGATTCCGGCCTCACTCAGCGGCCGCCCGACCTCGGCGACGATGTCGAGCACCATCTTCAGACCTGCGCGGTGATCGGCGATCGGAAGGCTCCGGTCTTCGACTCCGGTGCGGTGGTTGTAGACGATGTGGCCGTCGGGCTCACCGATGCGCTCGATGAGACCGTGTGCCACCGATTCCGCCGTATCCGGATGCACGAGTTGAAATTTGATGGATGACGAGCCGGAATTGATGACCAGTACGGTGCCGTCGCTCACGCTTGCGCTCCCTGTGCCTGTATTGCCGTGATAGCCACGGTGTTGACGATGTCCTGGACCAACGCTCCACGCGAGAGGTCGTTGACCGGCTTGTTCAGTCCCTGCAGAACCGGCCCGACGGCGATAGCACCGGCGCTACGCTGCACTGCCTTGTACGTGTTGTTGCCGGTGTTCAGGTCCGGGAACACGAACACCGTTGCTTTGCCCGCCACCAGCGAATCCGGCATCTTCTTGTCGGCGACACTCTGCTCGACGGCGGCGTCGTACTGAATGGGCCCTTCCACCAACAGATCCGGTCGACGCTCGCGCACCAAAGCGGTCGCGGTGCGAACCTTGTCGACGTCGGCTCCGCTGCCCGAATCCCCGGTGGAGTACGAGAGCATCGCGATGCGCGGATCGATCCCGAACTGCGACGCCGTCTGTGCGGACGAGATCGCGATGTCCGCCAACTGCTCCGACGTCGGGTCCGGAACCACGGCGCAGTCACCGTAGGAGAGAACGCGGTCGGCCAGGCACATCAGGAAGATGCTCGAGACCGTCGAGACACCGGGGGCGGTCTTGATGATCTCGAACGAGGGCCGGATCGTGTGAGCGGTGGTGTGGGCGGCACCGGAGACCATGCCGTCGGCAATTCCCAAGTGCACCATCATCGTTCCGAAGTACGAGATGTCGGCGATCACCTCGCGGGCCCGCTCGATGGTCATGCCCTTGTGAGCACGCAGCGCGGTGTATTCCTGTGCGAAGCGCTCGGTGTACTCGGACTGCGCGGGTGCGAGTACCTGCGCGCCGCTGATGTCGACGCCGAGTTCCGCTGCGCGTCGACGCACACTGGGTTCGTCACCGAGGATCGTCAGGTCGGCAACCTGGCGCTGCAGCAGCCGGCCGGCCGCGCGCAGGATCCGGTCGTCGTCACCCTCAGGCAGGACGATGTGCTTGCGGTCGCGTCGAGCGCGGTCGATGAGCTTGTACTCGAACATCTGTGGGGTCACGACCGACGGAATCGGCAGTGCCAGTCGGTCCATCAGGACGTCGGCGTCGACGCGCTGTTCCATCAAGCTCAACGCGGTGTCGACCTTGCGCTGCGAACCGACTGCCACGCGTCCGCGGGTTTGGGCTGCAGCGCTTGCGGTGTCGAAGGTACCGAGGGTTGTCGTCAGGATCGGAAGACGCTGTTTGAGGCCGGCCATCAACGCTGCGATGGCTGGGTGCGGCGTGATTCCGCCGTTCATGATGATGCCCGCGAGCGACGGAAATCCTTCCGCCTCATGTGCATTGAGCAACGCGAGCAGTACGTCCGAGCGATCGCCCGGTGCGATGACGACCATTCCCTCGACCAGACGCTCGAGGATGTGCTCGGCGGTCATGCCGCCCACCATCACCTTGAGCGCTTCGCGGTGCAGCAGTTCCGGGTCACCCGAGTACAACTCGCCGCCGGTGGCTTCCATCAACTCGGCCATCGTGGGTGAGACGAGCAACGGAATCTCCGGCAGGCTCCACGTCGGAACACCGATGTCGGACAGCGCTGCGGTGACCTCGTCGAGCTTGTCGGGATCGCAACGATTGGCGACGACGGCGAGCAGATGAGCGTGGTTGGCGGCCAACTCGGCGGCACACAGATGCGCGAGCTGGGCGACCTCCTCGACACTGCGCCGAGCGCCGCGTACCGCCAGCAGAACCGGCGCGCCGAGGTTCACGGCGATGCGGGCGTTGAAGCTCAGCTCGCTCGGGCTTGCTACGTCGGTGTAGTCACTTCCGATGATGACGACGGCGTCGCACTGCTCGGCCACGGTGTGGTACTTCGCGACGATGTCGGCCAGCGCGGCTTCAGGATCGGCGTGAACCTGCTCGTAGGTGACGCCGAGTGCGTCGGCGTAGGAGAGATCGGCGGTGGTGTGCTCGAGCAGCAGTTCGAGGATGTAGTCGGTTTCCTCGGTAGAGCGGGCGATCGGGCGGAAGACACCGACCCGGGCGACGGTCGCGCACAGCATCTGCAGCACGCCAAGCGCGATGGTGGATTTTCCGGTGTCACCTTCAGGAGAGGCAACGTAGACACTCGACACGGCAGCGGGCGCTTCTGGCATGCCCAACAGCCTAGTGTGGGCCGCCGCCCACCTTGCCACTGATCGTGGTCACGCTCACGCTCGTGCCGACAACCGGCGGCTACGAGAAAGACGAACGGTGCCTGCCACACGTCGAGTGGCAGACACCGTTCAGTTGATCTCGAGGATCAGCCCAGAGCACGCAAGCGAGGCGCGAGGTCACGCTCGAACAGTTCGAGGAACCGGCGCTGATCATGGCCCGGTGCGTGGAACACCAGGTGATTGAGACCGGCATCGACGTAGGCCTTGACCTGCTCGACGGCGTCGTCCGGATCGGAAGCGACGATCCAGCGCTTGGCCACCTGCTCGATGGGCAGAGCGTCGGCAGCGGCTTCCATTTCGATCGGATCCTCGATGCTGTGCTTCTGCTCCGGCGTCAGGGACAGCGGAGCCCAGAAGCGGGTGTTCTCGAGCGCAGCCTCCGGATCGGTGTCGTAGCTGATCTTGATCTCGATCATCTTGTCGATGTCGGCGACGTCGCGCTCGGCCTTGGCTGCGCCCTCGGCAACGGCTGGAAGCAGCTTCTCGGTGTAGAGCTCCATGCCTTTTCCGGAGGTGCAGATGAAGCCGTCACCGGCACGTCCCGCGTATCGGGCGACAACGGGTCCGCCGGCCGCGATGTACACGGGAATGCCTCCCTCGGGAACGTCGTAGATCGACGCGCCACGAGTGGTGAAGTACTCGCCTTCGAAGTCGACACGATCGCCCAGCCACAGCTCACGCATCAACCGCACGGACTCACGCAGCCGCGCGAAGCGTTCTTTGAACTCGGGCCACTCGCCCTGGAAGCCGGTGGCGATCTCGTTGAGAGCCTCACCGCTGCCGACGCCGAGCATGATGCGTCCCGGGTAGAGACATCCCATCGTCGCGAACGCCTGAGCGATGACTGCCGGGTTGTAGCGGAACGTCGGCGTCATCACGGACGTGCCGATCTGCACGCGCTCGGTGCGCTCACCGACGGCGGTCATCCAGGCGAGCGAGAACGGTGCGTGGCCACCGTTGTGGCGCCACGGCTGGAAATGATCGCTCACCGCAACGGAATCCATGCCGTGCTGCTCTGCCAGAACTGCCAGCTCTACCAGTTCGCGAGGGCCGAATTGCTCAGCCGATGCCTTGTATCCGAGCTTGAGTTCCTGCGCCACCGTGCACTCCCTTGTCGTCTGTTTCGTTTACTTCTCTGACATGCTTCACGTTCTTTGCAGACTATCCAGACACCGCTCGGACTTCTCTGCGTATCTCAGCGAGCGAGGCTGGTGACCACCGTTGCCACGCCGGCTGCGACGGCAACCCCGGCCAGTGCCAGTGCAAACAGCCACAAGGCGTGCGGTTCCGGCATCGCCGCTCCGTCCTCGAGCGCCTTCTTCACCTGTAGCCAGCGTCGCATACCTACCAGTGCGGCCGCCGCCGCGAGTGCGATCAGGGTCAGACCGAGAGTCGTGCGAACCCACCCGGTACTCCATTCCGGTACCAATTGGACGACGGCGATGCCTCCGGCCAGCAGGGCGAGTGAGCTACGCATCCAGGCGAGGAAGGTGCGCTCGCTGGCAAGGGTGAAGCGCTCGTCCGGGCGGTTCGGTTCACTCATGCGTGCTCACCTCCGTGCGGTGCCACCAGATCCGGGTCCTGACGCCAGTCGTAGACGACCTCGGTGCGCAGAACGATGTCCTGCAACGAACGTCGTCGTCGATCGACCGCCGACCACAGCAATCCGAAGGCGAAGAGCACGCAGAGCACCGCACGGATGAAGGCCAACGGCCAGCGCACGAGGCGATGCCCGGACGTGATCACCCGCAGCCCCATCACGAGGGACCCGACGGTCCGACCGGTGGTCGCCCAGCAGGCGGTCAGATACGCCACCGAGACACCGAGAAATGCCGTCGTGGACAGGAAGATTCCCGGTTCCGAGAAAGTGAAACTCTGTGGCGAGAAGAGCAGTCGGACGAAGGCGAAGCCCACGTACACGGAACCCATCAGGAGCAGGACGACGCCCAGGTCGATCAGTCCGGCGAGTCCACGGGTGACGATGCCGGCTGGGCCGGAACTCTCCTGGGCCACTAGCGTTCGCCTGCGTTCGTCTTCGGATCGGTCTCTGTCGACGGTTTATCTGATGACGGTTTATCTGATGACGGTGCGTTGTCGCGGCCGAAGAGTCGCCCGACGAAGCCGGCGACAGCGTCGTCCGCCTGCATGCCCTGCACTCGAGCTCCGTGCACGGCTTCCGTGGAGAGTGAACCGGTCGATTCACGAATCATCTGGGGCAGGTCGACGCCCTCGATGACCTGGTCGGCGATCTTGACGAGGTCGATGCGGTTGACCTGGCGTTCGAGGTCGACCGTGTCGACTATCCCGTCGAGATCGAGGCGATCGATCACCGCTTTGACGTCGAGGCGGCTTGCGATCTCGTCCACGTCGACCCGGTCGATGATCGGTTCGAGCGAGACCCGTTCGGCAATCTTGTCCACGTCGATGTTCTCGGCGATCTTGTCGATGTCCACGTGGTCGACGACGATCTTGGTGATGTCGACTTCGGACAGAGCAGCGTCGACGACAGCTTTGATCACCGTCCGCAAGGTCGAGTCGGCGAACTCCACGGTCGAGTGCATCGCTTCCGTGCCGCGAGTGGTGACCTGGGTGATCGCGCCGTCGAGTGCGTCACCGACGACAGGGATCCGCTGCACGGAATCAAGTGCGAGACCAGCGGTTCTGCGCGCCGCACCAGCCGTGATCGCGGCCAGCCCGAAGGCCAGCCGAATCACGTCGGATTCGGGGTGGTGCGACTGCGATCCCACGCAATTGTCTCCATCTTCTTATACGACTGTTACCCGGACATTCGTCACTCCTCTTCGCATTGTGCCACTGTTGGAAGGCACAAATACGCTGTCCGGCTTGCGCCTGGGGGGAAATATGAAGACACGTCGTTTCACGGTTCGGCTGACGATGGCGGTGGCCATGGCCGCCGGCTTTCTCGGCCTCAGCGCGCCGACCGCGAGCGCGGATTCCGTGGTCAGTCGCATCGACGTCTACTCCCCCTCGATGGACCGCTGGATCGCCAACGACGTGATTTCGCCGGCCGGAGGAGGCCCGGCCCCGACCTTCTATCTGTTGACCGGTGTCGGCGGCGGCGAGGACGGGATCTCGTGGTTCAACAACACCGGAGTTCGTGACTTCTTCGACGACAAACACGTCAACGTGGTCATGCCGGTCGGCGGCAAGTTCAGCATGTACACCGACTGGAACGCCGACGATCCGGTGCTGGGCCGTAACAAGTGGCAGACGTACCTCACCAAGGAACTACCGGCGGCGGTCAACGCTCGGTACAACACGACCGGTGTCAACGCACTCGGCGGTGTGTCGATGGCAGGCGGACCGGTTCTGGACCTCGCGATCCAGTCGCCGGGCACCTACCGCGCAGTCGGCTCGTACAGCGGCTGTCCGCGCGCCGGCGACCCGCTCGGCCAGGCAGCGGTGCGCTCGATGGTCGAGATACTCGGCGGCGGCAACGCGGCCAACATGTGGGGGCCGTGGGGTAGCCCGCAGTGGGCGGCGCACGACCCGTTGATCAACGCCGAGAAACTGCGTGGCACAGCGCTGTTCATCTCGACCGGCAACGGCCTCCCCGGCCCGGTGGACGGAATCAACTCGCTGGCGATGGCCGCCGGCGTCGTTCCCGGCGCGGTCCTCGAAGGCATCACCAACATGTGCACCGCTGCCCTGCAGGGGCGATTCGGTCAGCTCGGCATTCCCGCGACGTTCAGCTTCCGACCCGAAGGCACCCACACCTGGGGGCTCTTCGAAGCCGACATGCGCGCGTCGTGGCCGATGATCGCGGGCGCTATCGGGGCGTGAGCCTCACGGCCCTCCTTACAAGCCATGGCGTCAGGTGAGACTGCGCGCCCAGTCCCGCATCCCGGCGGGGCCAGTGCCGGTGGCGTATTCAGCGAACAGATTTCGCGCTTCGTCACGGCGGATGCCGCCGAGGACTTCACGCGGCTTACGGAAAAACGGAAGTTCCACAGGCGGCGCCCACAGCTGCACGAGTTCCGCCGCACCGTCGTTCGGGGATTCGAGAGCGAACCACACCCGGGTCACGCCGAGCGTGATCGCGGCACCCATACACATGAGACATGGTTCGAGATTGACCGCCAATGTCAATTCACCGGACGCTCGAGTGAATCCGAGAGCCTCGTCGGCCTGCAAGAGCGCTTGAAGGTCCGCATGGACTACCCGTCGGCCGAGTGCCCGTTCTTGCGTATACGCCCGCCCGAGCACACGGTCGTCGTCGAACACGACTGCGCCGATCGGCATCTCCCCGAGCTCCATGCCCTCACGCGCTACGTCAAGAGCAACCGCAAGGGCATCTCGAGGTGAAAACATCACTCGACACTAATGGACCAAGGCAAACTCACGCTGCCAGTAGTGCGGGTAGTCCCCATTCCTTGGCAAGCAGCTCGTACGAGCGCAGACGATCCTCGTGCCGATGGGTCACCCCGGTGATTACCAATTCGTCCGCTCCGGTGAGCTTCTGCAAACTGTCGAGCCTGTCGGCGACGGTAGACGGTGAACCGACGAACTGCGTGATCAGCCGATCCTCCACCACTGCTTTGTCGGCGTCGGAAAGTGGGAGCGCTGTCGCGGGATCGGGGTACGGGATGGCGCCGTGTCCGCTGCGAATGCTGTGCGTCCAGTGCCCGAACGTAGACGCCAACTCTCTCGCCGTCGCATCGTCTTCCGCAGCAACAACATCCGCGGAGACGACGACATACGGCTCCGACAGAACTGCCGACGGTCGGAATGCTGCACGGTATGCCTCGACGGCATCGAGCGTACTCGAGGGCGCCACATGGTAATTCGCACCGAACGGCAATCCGAGTCGTCCGGCGAGCTCGGCACTGGGGCCCGCACTGCTTCCGAACACCCACAGTTCGACGTCGGCATTCTCGCCGGGACTGGCGTGCAATTCGATGCCGTCGCGGGTTCTGTAGGTACCGTTCAGGAGCGAGCGTATGTCGTCGACCTGCTGCTCGAAATCGGGCGCCTGCGCGCCCGGAAACGCCAATGCCTCGAACGACGCCTGCAACCGCGGTGACGTGAGAAGACCGGTTGGATCGAAGGGTGCCGGGATCACGACGCCGTCGCGTACGACGTTCTCTCGCTTCGATTCTGGCGGCGCAGGCGTTCCGGCAGCGACGGCGCGAAGTGCCTCCACCCGACGCTGTCCGCTGCGCCCGATACCGAGATCGATACGACCCGGATACAACGCTTCGACGGTACCGAAGGCCTCGACCACCTGAGCCGCCGTGTTGTTGCCCAGCAGCACGGCGGCCGAGCCGACGCGAATGGTGTTGGTGGCGGCCGCGATCAGCCCGACAAGCACTGCTGGCGACGAAGAGGCAACGCCGACGAAGTGGTGTTCGGCGACCCAGTAACGCTTGTATCCCCACGCTTCGGCAGAACGAGCGAGGTCCAGCGAGTTCCGCAAAGCCTGGCGGGCCGTTCCGCCCTCACTGATCGGCGAGAGGTCGAGTACGGACAGCGGCGCGCTCACCTCGGTCCGCTTTCGGAGCGGGTGTCCGGTGTCTTCTCGCCGGCTTCCACCGCGAACGCCAGGCGGTTCTCGGCGGGGGCCACCGGGCACGTCGCGTAATCGGTGAACGCGCAGGGCAGGTTCGACGCCCGATTGAAATCGAGGACTACCGCGCCACCGGGTTCAGGTGCGCTCACGTGCAGCGAGCGTGCGGCCGGGTAGGTGGACACACCACTGGTCGCGTCGGTGAACAGGATGTGAAAGCCGTTGTCCTTGCCCGCGAACGCAATCAGCGTATACGTTGCACCGTCGTGTTCGAAGCTGATGGTTCCTAGGGCGTCGTGATGATGCTCGAGGCGCTCGACGACCGCGCCCGTCGTCACCGTGCGAGCCTCCTCGAAAGCTGTGAATACACCCTCGATGCGCCACTGCGGGTTCGGCTCGAAGGTCGGGATACCACTGAACTGCGCCAATGCCGGGGCCGACGAATCGTGGATCCGCAGAGCCACCTCGCCGGTGCGGCGGATGACCTCGACCAACCGTGCGCCCTGCTTGACGATCAGTCCCGGCGCCCCCTCGATCGGATTCAGAGTGGCCGAACCGTCCACGGCGACGCCGTCGATCGACAAGTCGTCTGCGGGCGTCGCGGTGACGACAACGGCATTCGCGTCGGCGCGCCATGCACCGGGCAGGTCCGCGAAGGTGGAATCGGTGTCCACCAGCCAATGCAACGCAGTCAGGCTCAGCCAGCCGAGGGGTTCGCCGAAGGTGGCGTCGCGCGAGGCGTGCCAGGCATTCCAATCGCCGGTGAAGGTACTGGTGGAAGTGTCGGTAACGGTCATGATGCGCGGACTCCTTCAGCCTGCTCGTGCGGGTGGCGCAGCCCGAGATGGCTGCGCAGGGTGGTTCCTGAGTACTCGGTCCGGAAACTGCCGCGGTCCTGAAGTTCCGGTACGACGGTGTCGATGAACTCGTCGAGGCCCGCGGGGGTGATGTGGGGAACGAGGATGAATCCGTCGCTTGCGTCGCCCTGGACGTAGCTGTCGATCTCGGCAGCGACCTCGGCGGCGCTACCCACGAACTGTTGGCGGGCAGTCACTTCGATGATGAGTTCACGGATGCTGAGGTTTTCGGCCTCGGCCTTGGCACGCCACTGATCTGCGACCGCTCGTGGATCCTTGACGTGGCGGACGCGTCCACGGGTGATGTTGACGTCGTCCGACGGATCTTCCTTCGGCAACGGGCCGTCGGCGTCGTACTGGGAAAGGTCTCTGCCCCAAACCTGTTCGAGAAAAGCGATGGCAGTCTGGGGTCCGACCTGCTGCCGCCGGATGTGATATGCCTTCTCCTGTGCGTCCGCGGCGTTGTCACCGAGGACGAAGGTGGCGGCGGGGAGAATCTTGAGGTCTGCGTGCGTGCGTCCGTACTTGGCCAAGCGTCCCTTCACGTCGGCGTAGAACGCCTTGCCTGCTTCGAGCGTTCCGTGCCCGGTGAAGATGGCATCGGCCTTGGCCGCGCCGAACTCGCGTCCTTCGTCGGAGTCACCGGCCTGCAACAGAACTGGGTGCCCCTGCGGACTCCGTGGAACTTCGAAGCGTCCGGCGATGTCGAACTGCTTACCGGAGTGCTGGAACTGGCCGACCTGCTGGTCGGTGGCGAAAACACCGCGCTCACGGTCGACGATCGGACGGTCGACGCTCCAGCTGTCCCACAGCGTCCGTACTGCGTCGACCAACTCGTTGGCGCGTGCATACCGCTCGGAATGCTCCAGATAGCCACCGCGGCGGAAGTTCTCGCCGGTGAAGGCGTCCGAGGAGGTGACCAGGTTCCAGGCGGCGCGGCCGTCGGAGAGATGATCGAGCGTCGAGAACTGCTTGGCCAACTCGTACGGTTCGTTGAACGTGGTGTTGATCGTCCCGGCCAGGCCGAGATGCGTTGTCACACCGGCAACCGCATTGAGAATGCTGAAGGTGTCCGGGCGACCGACTACGTCGAGGTCGTGAATTTTGCCCTGATGCTCGCGTAGGCGCAAACCCTCTGCGAGGAAGAAGAAGTCGAACAATCCGCGTTCGGCACTGCGGGCGAGATGCTCGAACGAGCTGAACTCGATCTGACTCTTGGACGCCGGATCGGTCCACACCGTGGTGTTGTTCACGCCGGGAAAGTGAGCGCCCAGATGGACTTGCTTGCGAATCCTGTTCTGTGTCATCGGTGTTCCTGTTCTCTACTCGCGCTACGCGAACTGATTGACGGGCAACTGGAAGCCCAACCGCTCGCGCAGCGTCGGGGCGGTACTCGGTCGCGGATTGAGAGTTGGCACTACGTCCGTCGCGATCTTCTCCACGGCGGCGGCCAGCGCCAGTGGACGCAGAACCACACCGTCGATCCCGGCGAGCCCACCGATCTCACGCAGCAGCGCAGTCAAACCCGCGCTGTCACCGCGATAGAACAGCGAGTGCGGGGCATACGGCGCTCCCGCCCATTCCTCGAGTTCCGCCAAAGCGTCGTCGGCGGCTCCGCGATCAGCGCCGAGAAGCACGTCGACGTCGAGGAGAACCCTGACGCTGCGCCCGAGGGCGGCGGCACTCGCGTGGACCAGCTTGGCCGTAGTTTTGGCCTCGGCGAGATCGGTTGCCGAGATCCGAATCAGATCTCCGCGCGCAACCGCGAGTTCGCGTGCCTCCGGCCTGCTCGCGTCGACGGCGATCAGCGGCTGCCCCTGCGGGGAGCGCGGCGTGATGGACGGCCCTTTGACGGAAAAGTTCTTTCCCTCGAAGTCGATGTAGTGCAGCTTGTCCCGATCGATGAATCGTCCGCTCGCAGCGTCACGTATCTCGGCGTCGTCCTCCCAGCTGTCCCACAGCCGACTGACCACCTCGACAGCCTCGGACGCTTCCTCCCACGCAGACTCGGGGCCCTGCACTGCCTTTCGGCCGAACAACGACGCCTGCTCAGCGGTGTCGGACACCGCGACCTGCCAGCCGGCCCGCCCCGCTGACGAGTAGTCGATACTCGCGACGGCCTTGGAGATGTGGAACGGCTCGGTGTGCGTGACTGTCGCAGTGGGGATCAGGCCGATACGCGAGGTCACAGCACTCAGCCGCGCCGCAGTTGCAACCGCCTCCAATCTGCCCCGCACTGCGTGCTGGCCCTCGGATTGCAGTCCGAACGAGTCAGGGAGGAACGCCAGATCCACCCCACCCCGATCCGCGGTGGCCACCAGGTCCACCCAGTACGACGGTGTGAACAGATCTTCGGCGCGTGAGTCCTCGCGTCGCCAGGAGTACGGATGAGCTCCGGTGCCCTCGAATTCGAGACCGACCAGGAATGCTCCGGAACTACGCTCGGACATGTTCGGCCTTTCGTGTCGAATGATCCCGCCCGGGGATCGCCTCGAGAAGTGTGCGTGTGTACTCGTTTCGGGGATTGTCGAAAATCTCGGTGGTAGTGCCGATTTCGAGCAATCGCCCGGCCTGCATGACGCCGACGACGTCGCTGATCTGGCGAACAACCGCAAGATCGTGGGAGATGAAGAGATAGGTCAGGCCCAGTTCGCGCTGCAACTCGTCGAGTAGCGCCAGAATCTGCGCTTGCACCGAGACGTCGAGAGCGGACACAGGTTCGTCGAGAACGAGCAGGTCCGGCTTCAAAGCGAGCGCACGAGCGATCGCCACCCGTTGACGCTGGCCGCCCGAGAGTTCGGCCGGTTTGCGGCTCAGGAACTGCTCGGGAAGTGCAACCTGATCGAGCAACTCTGCTGCACGACTCTGCTGCTGGCTGCGTCCACCAACCTTGAAGGCCCGCAGCGGCTCCGCAACGATGTCCTGGACGGACAATTTCGGGTCGAGTGATGCATAGGGGTTCTGATACACGAGCTGGATCCTTCGGCGCAGCTCACGCAGGTCGCTGCCCTTGACCTTCGTGATGTCCTGGCCGTCGAAGGTGATGGTGCCTGCGTCCGCCTGCTCCAATCGCACGACAATGCGTGCGGTGGTCGACTTGCCGGAGCCCGACTCCCCCACCAGCGACACCGTCTGACCCCTCGGAACAGTCAGCGACACTTCGTTCACCGCGGTGATCGAACTCCCGCGTCCGACGTTGAAGTGCTTGGTGATTCCCGTCAGGGTCAGCAGCGGGCTGGTGTCCTGACGGACCGGGCGAACGACTGGTCCCGAGGACAGGCTCGGCGCAGAGCTCAGAAGTTTCTTCGTGTACTCGTCTCGCGGGTTGTCCAGAATATCCGCGGTGCGGCCGGATTCGACGATCCTGCCGCCCTGCATCACCAGGATCCGGTCCGCGCGGTCTGCGGCCACACCCAGGTCGTGCGTGATCAGGAGCACGGCGGCACCGGATTCGGCAATCCGCTCGTCGAGATGGTCGAGAATGCGCCGTTGAACCGTGACGTCCAGAGCACTGGTCGGCTCGTCGGCGATTACGAGGGCCGGGTTCGCGACAAGCGCGATACCGATCAGAACGCGTTGCCGCATACCGCCGGAGAGCTCGTGCGGGTACTGGCGTGCTCGGATTTCCGGCCGGTCGATACCCGCGCGCTCGAGCACCTCGACGGCGTCCAACCGGGCTTTGCGACGGTCTGCGAGGCCGTGGATCCGGAGGACTTCTGCAACCTGGTCGCCGATCCTCGTCACCGGGTTGAGCGAGGTCGTCGGATCCTGCGGCACCAAACCGATACGCGCGCCGCGGATTCGCTGCCACGCACGGTCGGAATACGAGTCGATCTGTTCACCCTCGAACTCGACGGTCCCGCCGGTGACGTGGCCACTGCCGGCGAGCAGACCCAATATCGCGTGGGCCGTGGTCGACTTACCGGAACCCGATTCCCCGACCACCGCAACTACTTCGCCCCGACCGACGGTGAAGCTCACGCCGGATACCGCGGGCTCGGCGCCGTAGGCGATCTGTAAGTCGGTGACGGAAAGCAACTGTTCCTCGGTCGTGCTCATCGCCGGTTGTTCCTTTCGATCTCGTGGCCGATACGGTGTGCCGAGATGACCACGGCGACAATCGCGAGACCGGGAAGTGTGGTCATCCACCAGGCATTGGCGAGGAAATTACGTCCCTCGGATACCAGCGATCCCCATTCCGGGGTAGGCGGAACGGCGCCGAATCCCAAGAAGCTCAGAGCCGACACCGCCAGTACTGCCTGCCCGAACTCGACAGCGGACAGCGCGACCACCGGCGCGTAGGAGTTGGGAAGCACGTGCCGACGCAGGACACCGAGCCACTGCACACCCGAACTGAACGCGGCCTCGACGTACTGAGCTCCGCGCACCCGCATCACTTCGGCACGCATCACTCGCGCGAAATTGGCGACCATACTGACGCCGACAGCAATGGCGACGTTGATGGTGCCGAAGCCGAGTGCGGTCACCAGTGCCAACGAGAGCAGCAGCGCCGGAATGGACAGCAGCACGTCGACGATGCGCATCAGCACGGCGTCGACGACGCCACCGACAAAGCCCGCGAGCAAACCGATTATCGATCCCGCCACCAATGCGATTCCGACCGCCACCAAGGTTGCGGTCAGGGACAGCGCGGCGCCGTGCACGAACCGTGTGTACAGGTCACGACCGAGATTGTCGGTTCCGAACCAGTGAGCCAGGCTCGGGCCCTGCAGTTTGTCCGCCGGGACACCGGACAACGGATCGCCGCTGGCAAAGAATCCGGGTGCGACGGCAAAGCCGATGGCAAGCAACACGATCAACACCGGAATCACCAAGCCGGGCTTTCGGATCCAGCCGATGGCCGTGGACTTTCGGCGCGAAACAACAGGTGCCTTCGCCTCGACGGTCGGATCGAGGAGTAGGGGTTCGATCAATGTGTCAGACATGAGCCGGCTCCAGATCGGTCGAGCTTTCGGTATTCGACTTTTCGGTGTGACTCTTCTTCGTCTGGATGATCCGTGGATCTATCAAGGGGTAGAAGAGGTCGACCGCGAGGTTGACGAGCACGAACACGAGAGAGGCGAACACAACGACTCCCTGCACCACCGGGATGTCCTGCGCCATCACCGACGTCTGTGTCAGACGGCCGACGCCCGCGCGGGAGAACACCGTTTCCACAACCACCGAGCCCGCCAGCAGCGTGCCGACCAGCACACCGGCAATGGTGAATGCCGGAATGCTCGCCAGTCGCAACGCGTGACGGGTCTGCACGCGCCAACGGCTTGCGCCCTTGGCGTACGCAGTCTCCACGTGCGGCGAACGTAGCGTCGACTGCAGGCTGGTCGTGAGCACCTGCGCGATCACCGCGCCGGTCGGGATCGCCAAGGTGATCGCCGGAAGAATCACCGTTGCGAATCCCTTGTCTCCGAAAGCGGGGAAGATGTGCAGACGGAACGAGAACAGCTGCAGAAGAATCAGGCCAACCCAGAAGGTAGGCACCGCCACACCCAGCGGCGGCAGCGAGAACAACAGATTCGCGAGCCACCGCTTGCGGGTGTAGGTAGCGAAGAACGCGATCGCCACTCCGAACAACACGGCCAGAACCAAAGCGGTGGTTGCCAAGACCAGAGTGCTCGGCAGCGCCGAGAAGATGGCATCCGTCACCGACTGACCGGTGGAGATGGACGTACCGAAATCGCCGCGAAGAGCATTCGTCAGCGACGTCCAGTACTGCACCCACACCGACTGGTCCAAGCCGTACCGTGCCCGAAGCTGATCGAGCGCAGCCTGATCCACTGCAACACCCTGACCGGACGAGTCGGCAGCCATGCTGACGGGATCACTCGGCAGGAGGAACAGAATCACGAACGAGATGGTGAAGGCGGCCCACAGAACCACTGCGGCCTGGCCCAGTCGGGTGAGTACGTATCGAGTCATGATTACTTACCCGACAACCATGCGTCGTAGAACTGCAGGCGCGAGGAGGCTTCGAAGTTCAGGTCCTGCACACTCGATCCGGCGCCGATGGCCTGCGAGAGCTCGATGGTGGGGATGGAGAGTCCACGGTCGAGGATCAATTCCTGTGCGGTGGATACCAGTTCGCCGCGTTGGCCGTTGTCCGTGGCTGCAAGCTGGTCTGTGAGTACCTTGTCGAGCTCCGGATCTGCGCCGCGACGGTTCAGGTTGCGGCCTTCGGTGCTGAACGATGCCCGCAAGATGTCGGCGTCCGCGCGAGTGCTGTTGTAATACAGCGAATCGTAATCACCCGATACTCCCTTCTCGGTCCATTCACCGTTCGAGACCAAGTTGAGCTGCAGGTCGACGCCGACCTTCTTGAGCTGCTGCTGCACGAGCTCGAGGATGGCCTGGTTACCCGAGAACACCGGACTGAAGGTGACGCTGAAAGTGAGCTTCTGCCCGTCCTTCTCGCGGATACCGTCGCTGCCGGTCTTCCAACCAGCCGCGTCGAGGAGTTTCGCCGACTTGTCGGCGTCGTACGTCACGACACTGGATTCGTCGCTGTAGAGCGGAGTGGTGTGAGCCAGCGGGCTCGTGGCCGGGAAGAACGACGGATCCAGAACGGTGTCGACGAGTTCTTGGCGGTTGATCGCGGGAATGATGGCCTGACGAACAGCCTGATCAGCGAGAACGCCGCGACTGACGTTGGGCTGGAAGAAGAAGCTCACACCCGGGTTCGGCCTTGTGAGGATTCGTCCACCCGCGCCCTCGATTTGCGGCGCATCCTGCGGAAGCGCATCGCTGACCGCATCGAGCTGGCCGGAGGCCACGCTGCCCGCCCGCACACCGGATTCGGGAACCACCGTGAAGTCGACGCCGTCGAGGTACGCCTCGCCCTGATGCGCGACCGCATCCGAGGCCCAGTTGTATCCCGCACGCTTGGCGATCTTGACGCTCTTGTCCTGCTGCCAGTCGGTGTACACGAACGGTCCGGAGGCGATCACCGCTGCACCGGGGCAGCGCTGCTCGGATGCCAGCGCGGTGGTGGAATCGGCGAGGATTCCGAGCTGTGGCGTCGAAGTTGCTTGCAGGAACTGAACATTGGGTCCGGAGAAATTGATCTTCGCCGTGTGAGCATCTACGACGTCGGTACCGGTGTACGAGGACAGGTAACTCTTCGCCAACGACGCGTTCGGTCCCAGGTTCTTGACCGAGTCGAAGGTCTTCTTCACCGAATCCGCCGTCACCGGTGTGCCGTCACTGAAGGTGGCGTCGTCGCGAAGGACGAACGTGAAGCTAGCGGCGTCGGGGCTGATCTCCCAACTCTTGGCGAGCCACGGGGTGATCTCTCCGGTGTCGGGATTTTGATCGGTAAGCGAATCCACCACTGTCCGAGTGACATACACGGTCTGGTTACTGCCGGCCTGGGCCGGATCGGCGCACGTCGGCGCCTGCGACAGACCGTAGCGAAGGGTTCCGCCGGACTGGGCGGGGCCTGCGTCGGCAGCACTGTCACTCCCGCTGCTGCAGCCGGCGAGGACGGTGCCGAGAACCGAGACAGCACCGATACCGGCGATTACGGTCGCGCGTTTGCGGGCACCGAATGAGGGCGAAGACACCAAGAACTCCTAAAGAGGCATGCCGAAGAGCGCACCCGTCGCCTGAGACGAAAAAGGCGATCGAGCACGAATCACTTGTGAGAGAAGAGAAAACAGACTTGTCGACGACTCGCCTGAGTGTGAATGACTGACCGAGAGGTCAGTTGGTACAGAAAGATCCCGCGGTGCGGCACAGGTCTACGTGACGACGCGACCAGGCGGTATCGAAACCGCCTTCGACTGCCTTCATTTCGTGTTCCTCCATCGGTCCTGGCGGTAGCACCCGCACCCGATCACTCGGGGGGTTGCTGCGACTTCAATGAGCCAGGTCTCTCGGTCGCTCTGGATGGTCGTTCGCAAGTGTACGAGGTCAAACCCGGGTGTTGTCAACCCGGTCGGTAGGAATTGCTGCTCGAGTCACATTTTCGAGCACCCGAAGTTGTTTCTCGAACGGGTGGACGCCCACCTCTTCGGGCGAGAGTGAAGCGTCGTAAAGCGGTGTGTATCCACTGGACAGATACAGCGCGACGGCCTCCGGCTGCCGAGGACCCGTCGTGAGAAACACACGGTTGTATCCACGAAGTTCGATCTCTCGTTCCAACTCGCGAACGACGGCCTTGCCGAGGCCGCGCTTCCGATAGTCGACCGACGTCCAGATTCTCTTCAGTTCGGCAGTGGTGGAATCGAATTGACGAAACGCACCACCGGCGATCGGCAGACCGTCGTGGGTGAGCACCAGAAGCGCACCCTGCGGGTAGGCAAATTCTTCTGCCGGATACGTCGTGAGATCATCGAGCATCGCTTCGCGAGTCCCGCCGTAACGCGAACTGTATTCGAGTGCCAACTCCGCGATCAGTGGAGCTGCCAAGGGATCGTCCTGCGATACCGAATAGACCTCTACCGCTCCGACACCCTCAAGCTGTCGAGTACCGAGCTCCAGTGCCACAACACTTTCCTCCATGAATCTGGTCAACGCTCCCCCAGCCTGAAAACTTCCGGAGCGAGGGTGGTTCCGTCGACGAGGTCCGCCACAAGTTCACCCAAGGCCGGACCGAACTTGAACCCGTGCCCCGAGAATCCCGCCGCCACCGTGACGGCGCCGACTCGGTCGATGACGAAGTTACTGTCCGGCGTGCTCGTGTACAGGCACGTGATCGACTCGACACGGGTGGAATCGACGCCGGGCAACCACGACTCGGCGTACTGGGCCAATCGCCGCTCTCCGTCGACGTCAGGGGTGTAGTCACGGGTCTGCGGAGTCACCACCGGCCCGGTCGCGTGTTCGCCGATCTTGATCCCGTCCTCGGAACCGAGCCCGTAGATCCCCGCGGTCTCCAATTCTGCGCCGGTGTGGTGAACGAAACTCGGCCACTCGACTCCGGGATCGAGCGGTGCGAAGTGTGCTGGTTGTTCCTGTGTCGTGCGCAGTGTCGGCAATACGATCTCGGAGCCGAGACCGCTGTCTGCGATCAGATCTGCAGTCCACGCACCGGCCGCGATCACGGCCTGACGAGCTGCGAGCGTTCCACTGTCCGTCACCACGTCCACGCCGTAGGACGCCCGCGCGAGTGCCAACACCCGAACATCGTGACGGACCTCGGCGCCCGCAAACACCGCTCCTGCCTTCAGAGCGGTCACGGCGCGGTCCGCGTGCAACCGGCCTGCGTCGGGATGATGGAGCACCGTGGTGTCGAATCGCAGCCCCGGCCAACGGGCGGACGCCTCGGCAGGAGTGAGGATCTCACCCTTGATGCCCGCCTCGCGAAGTATCTTCGCCTTGGACTGCACTGCCTGCGGCAGGCCGTGATCAACGGCACCGGTGAGTTCCAGGAACCCGACGTCCGTCGTGGTCTCCAACTCCCGCCACAGCGGCAGCGCGCCGGCCGCCAAACCTGTGTACAGGTGATTGTCGTACGCCTGCCGATAGATACGCGAAGTACCGTGCGACGCACCGTGCTTGTGACTCGGCCCGAACTGTTCCAGCTGAACTACGCTACGTCCGCGTGCCGCGAGCCGCCATGCGGCGGAGGACCCGACGAGTCCTCCGCCGATGACGATCACATCGAGAATCTCACTCATGGACGAGAGCTCACTTGGTCTTCGGAAGGCCGGGCGGGTTGATCAGGGATGTGTCGACGGCTTCGCTGGTGATGTTCCAGCGCTCGAGGATCTGCTGGTACGTGCCGTTCTCGATCGTGTGGTTGATCGCGTCGTTGATCGCCTTGATCAGGCCGTTGTCCTTCTTCACCAGCACCGCGATCTGCCCCTGCAGGGTGTCGCCGGCCCCGGAGAACTCACCGACAACCTCGGTCTCCCCCGACTGCTTGGCGTGGAACTGCGACGACGGGTTCGGGCCGAAGTAGGCGTCGATCCGGCCGGACTGCAGCGGGAGGTAGTAGTCGGTGGTGTTCTGGTAGTAAGAGATGTCGGTAGGCGCCAGGCCGGCCGCGACGTTCTGCTCACTCCACTTGACCAGCAGCGCTTCCTGATTGGTGCCCGAGGAGACGGCGATCTTCTTGCCCGCGACGTCCTTGGGTTCCTTGATGGAGATTCCGGCACCCTTCTTGGCTTCGAAGGCGAGGGTGTCGAGACGGTAGGTCGCGAAGTCGTACTTCTCCTTACGCTCTTCTGTGACAGTCACATTGGAGAGGAAGGCGTCGGCCTCACCGGAGTCGATCCGGACGAAGTTCTGTGCCCAATCTGCTGTCTGCAGGTCGACCTTCAAGCCGAGAACGTCACCGATCAGATAGGCGAAGTCGGTCTCGGAACCGATGAGGGTGGTGTCGTCGTCGGCGTAGAAACGGAGCGGCGGAGCGGAACCGGCACTACCGGTGACGCGCAGCGTGCCACGATCGCGGATGTCCTGAGGTAGCTCGGCGGCGATGGAATCCACCTTGTCGGTGGTGATGCGGTTCTGATCGGCCGTGAGGTTGTAACCCGCAGCAGCGGTGACCTGGGCGCCGTCGGACTCGGCGTCCGCGCTGCTGCATGCAGCGCTGAGCAATCCGACGGTGGCAAGCGCCGAGATCAGAAAAGTCGCGCGACGGGATGTGGAGAACATCAATTTTTCCTTCCGGGAATGAGTCTGGGTCGCGTCAGAGGACGCGGGAGAGAAAGGCTTTGGTCCGTTCGTGGACCGGATTGTCGATCACCTGCGAAGGCGGGCCCTGTTCGACGATGACGCCGCCGTCCATGAAGACCGCAGTGTCCGCCACTTCCCGAGCAAATCCGACCTCGTGTGTGACGATCACCAAGGTGGCGCCGTCACGGGCCAGCTGAGCGAGGACTTCGAGAACCTCGCCCACCAGTTCCGGGTCGAGCGCCGACGTCGGCTCGTCGAAGAGAATGACCGCCGGCCGCAGTGCCAGCGCTCGCGCTATCGCGACGCGCTGTTGCTGGCCACCGGAGAGTTGGCGGGGATACTCGTCCGCCTTGTCCCCCACTCCCACTCGCTCGAGCAGTGCGCGGGCCTCGCGGTACACCTCGTCACGATCACGCTTCTGGGCCGAGAGCGGCGCTTCCACCACGTTTTCCAACGCGGTCAGGTGCGGAAACAGGTTGAAGTTCTGGAACACGAATCCGATGTGCGAACGCTGTTTCAGGATCTCGCGGTCACGCAGTTCGTGGAGCCGATTTCCCTTGCGCCGGTATCCGATCAGTTCTCCGTCGATCCGTACGGTCCCGCGGTCGACCTTCTCGAGGTGATTGAGGGTGCGCAGCAAGGTGGACTTACCGGAACCCGACGGACCGAGAATGACGGTCACTTCGCCCTTGCGGACCAGGAGATCAACGCCGGCAAGTACTTCCAGCGTGCCGAAGGACTTGTGAATTCCGCGCGCTTCGACGGCATACACCGTCTCTTCGGCCAGTTCTGCGGTCATCGGGTCGCACCTCGCGGAATATCGAGACGCGCATCGCGAATCTCTTCGAACTTCTTGCGCGCCTTCTGTACCGGAGTCAACGGAAGAGCACGGGCGGATCCTCGTGCATAGTGGCGCTCCACGTAGTACTGACCGATCGAGAGCAACGTCGTGAGGATGATGTACCAGATCGTGGCGACCATCAGCAGGGGCACGACTCGTCCGTTGCGTCCGAAGATGACCTGCACCTGGTAGAACAGTTCGGCGATTGCCATGGTGGAGACGATCGACGTTCCCTTGAAGAGTCCGATGACCTCGTTGGCGGCGTTGGGGAGGATCGCCCGCATTGCCTGCGGGAGAACGATCTTGAAGAACTGGCGACTGCGCGGAATGCCGAGCGAGTGAGCAGCTTCGATCTGACCGTGATCCACCGAGATGATTCCGGAGCGAATGATCTCGGCCGAGTATGCAGCCTGGTGCAGCGCCAAACCGATGACTGCTGCGGTGAATCCGCCGATCACACCGCTGACCTGGAAGGTGAAGAACTCGGGACCGAAAGGTATTCCGAGAGAAAGCGTCTGGTACAGGTATGTGATGTTGAACCAGAAGAGCAGCTGCACGATGAGTGGAATCGAGCGGAAGGCCCAGATGTAGGTCCAAGCGATCACCTGCAGGACCGGGTTTTTCGACAACCGACCGAGTGCCAGGAAAACACCGAGACCGAATCCGAGGATCGTCCCCCACAGCGTCAGTTTGATCGTCATCCACAGCGCGGCGAGCACTGATTTCGCGGTGAAGTACTGCGCGAAGGTCGGCCAGTCCCAGCCGGGGTTGACGACGAGTCCGTGGATGAACTGAGCAAGCAGGACCAGCACGACCGCACTGATCACCCAGCGCAGCGGGTGCCAGGTGCGAGCGACGACAAGCTCCGAGTCGGGAAGTTGCGACTCGGACACCGACTTTTCGGGGCGGACATCGGTGGGCGCGCTCACGGCGCGCTACCTGACGGAGTGGACATCACGAATAGACCTTTCGGGGAAATGGGAACGCAGCTGTGTCCTCGAGTTGGTGCGCTCGAGTTGCGAAGACGACGAGAGTTCGGTCATCGACAGTGACACGAAGCGGTGCGGCACAGATCGATGTGACGTCGCTTGTGCGCAGCGTGCGAAGTGGTAACCATGTGATGCCTTCCATCGGTCCTGGCGGTAGCACCCGCTCCCGATCACTCGGGGGGTTGCTGCGACGTCGACGAGCCAGGTCTCTCGGTCGCTCTGGATGGTGAGCAAAGACTAGACCCGAAATGTCGAGTCGTCAAATGTTGTATTTCCCTGCACTGCAAGGGAAATGAAGGGTCCACGATGTTGAAATCGCATTGATTCCAACGGTGTCCGCAGCCGCGTTCGGCGTGTTGAATGGAGCGTTCGAATGAAGACCGGGACCGCCGTCCGGACTGACTTTTCCTCTGCCGTACCGTCTGCGGAGTGAGTGGACTCGACGCTTTCTTCATCTTGTTGGCCGGTATCGGCGCGGGCGCGATCAACGCCGTGGTCGGCAGTGGAACGCTGATCACGTTCCCGACGCTGGTCGCCTTCGGCATGCCGCCCGTGACCGCAACCATGTCCAACGCGGTCGGGCTCGTCGCCGGCGGAGTTTCGGGTACCTGGGGCTACCGACGTGAGCTGTCCGGACAGTGGGATCGACTGAAGTGGCAGATTCCGGCGTCACTCGCCGGGGCACTACTCGGTTCGTGGTTGCTCATGCATCTACCCGAGAAACTGTTCGAGACCATCGTTCCGGTGCTGCTGGTCCTCGCTCTCGCGCTCGTCCTCCTCCAACCACGCATCCAGGCGTGGGCCAAGAAGCGTTCCACCGAAGAAACGACGCTGTCCACCAAGAGGCTGATGCTCCTGACCGCCGGCACTTTTGCAGTCGGCATCTACGGCGGGTACTTCACTGCCGCGCAGGGCATCCTTCTCATCGGTGTGATGGGTGCCATCCTCCCGGAAACCCTCCAGCGCATGAACGGCGCGAAGAACCTGCTGTCGCTGCTCGTCAACATCGTTGCAGCAGGGATGTACATCACTCTGGCATTCGATCAGATCAATTGGGCAGCAGCCGGTTTGATCGCCGTCGGCTCACTCGGTGGTGGCGTTCTCGGTGCCCGCTACGGACGGCGCCTGTCCCCCACTGCATTGCGCTACACGATTGTCGTCGTCGGCCTGATCGGACTGTGGCGCCTTCTCGCTTGACCGCCCACATCGGGCGCCACCCGCACATACTGGAGTAATGACCAGTACAGAAGATCAGACCGGTTGGACCTACCTCATGGACATGGACGGGGTTCTCGTCCACGAGGAGCACTTGATACCTGGAGCGGACACGTTCCTGGCAGAGCTGGCGTCGAACGACATCCCGTACATGGTGCTCACCAACAACTCCATCCGCACCCCGCGTGACCTGCGAGCACGCCTGCTCAATTCGGGACTCGACATCCCGGAGAAGTCGATCTGGACGTCAGCGCTCGCAACCGCGACGTTCCTGGCCAACCAGCGGCCGGGCGGCAGCGCCTACGTGGTCGGCGAATCGGGCCTGACCACCGCCCTGCACGACATCGGTTACGTCCTGACGGACAGCGACCCCGACTACGTCGTCCTCGGCGAGACGCGAACGTACTCCTTCGAGGCAATCACCACCGCCATTCGCCTGGTCGAGCGTGGATCGCGGTTCATCGCCACCAACCCGGACGCCACTGGACCGTCGCGAGACGGCTCGCTGCCGGCCACCGGCTCGGTCGCGGCACTCATCACCAAAGCGACCGGACGCGATCCCTACTACGTCGGCAAGCCCAACGCCTTGATGATGCGCTCAGCCCTGCGGTCCATCGGCGCTCATTCCGCCAATACGTTGATGATCGGCGATCGCATGGATACCGACATCGTCTGTGGCCTCGAAGCCGGACTGCAGACGATTCTGGTGATGACCGGGATCTCGACCCGCGCGTCGGTAGAGCTCTATCCCTACCGCCCGACCATCGTCCTCGAGTCGGTCGCCGATCTTGTGGGAACAACAACCGATCCATTCCGTAGCAACACAAACAATTGATTCAAATTGCAAAACAAAACCGAAACTCGGTAATTAACTGGTAAAAAACAGCAGATTTGCCAGGTTCCGACTCGTCCGCTTTGTCCAACTGAACAAACCAACGGTTTTATTCGCACCAAACTTACAAACGAGTAGTTAGACGCAGGTCAAAGATCATTTCGACACCGAGTGACAGTTGGACTCCAGTCGTAAAATTGATTTTTCGAAAAGTGGTAACGAATCGTTTGCCGTGTCTGATACTCATGTCTGAATGGCCCCATTTCGGGTCCCAGACATGAAATGAGATTTTCATGAAGAAGCAGACCAAGGGTGCGATCGCTGCTGCGGCGGCCGGTGCCCTCCTCCTCGGCGGTGCCGGCTCGCTCGCAATGTGGAGTGACAGCGAAGTTGTCGGCGGCGGCGGCGCTGTCACAGCGGGCACGTTGCAGCTCGCCCCCTGCGCCCCGGTATCCGGAACGGGGTGGCAGTCCACGAACCCCACGGTGAAGCCGATTGCGGATATCACCGCATGGCGAATTGTGCCGACCGAAGTGCTCACTTTCGACTGCACAACGTCGATCACCGCAGATGGCGATCGACTCGCTGCAACTATCGCAGCGGACACGAGCACCATCACAGCCGGCACGACGGCAGCTCCAGGAGCCACCGCGAATCAACTCAAAGACAACATCACGGCAACAACGGTGGTGACCGTAGGCGGCACCGTAGTCACGGCCGCATCCCCACTGACCGAAGCCGACAACGGCAAACCTGTGACGGTGAAGGTGACTTTGACCTTCGCTGACGTTCAGCTTCTTGTGGCTCAGGGCGCGTCGGTCAACTTGTCGAACCTCGCCATCAAGCTGCAACAGCAAGCCATCCCGGCATAAACGATCGATGAAGGGGAGAGCTTGGGGAGCCCTTGCGGGCGCGTCGGTGATTGTGTTGATGTTCGCATCAGCGCAAGGCACCGGCGCGCTTTGGAAGTCCGCTGCCCCGATCAGCAACGACGTACTGACCGCCGGTGGTAGCACGTTCGCACTCAAGGTGGGTTCTACGGCTGCCAACGCCGCCAGTACCTACACCTGGAGCACGTTCGCGGGGACTGGGATGACGTCTACAACCGCCGTGCAGATGCCGCTGACCATCCTGAACCCGGCAACCAACGCTTCCGGTCTGAGATTCAGATTGGCTTCCGTGACTGCCACCAGCACAAATCCTGTTCTCGACCTCAAGATATCGACCGTGTTGAGCACCACGGATTGCCCGAACAACGTATCAACAGGCTCACCCGTTGCCGGAACCTCTGTCTATTCGGGACCGGCAACAAGCGCCGTATATCCGGTGCCCGCGAACCCCGGAATCTCCTTGGCCAACGGCAGTTCCACGGTCTGGTGCATGCGCGCGTCGGTGAACATGACAGGAACCACAGCGGGCGGGGTGTCGACCAAGCTCGTTTTCACCTTCACAGCAGTTCAGGTGTAGGACTCGATCAAAATGACAGGCGACAAGCGAATGAACACGAAACACTCCCATCGACGTGAACGGACCGGCCCGTTGTGGTGGGTCAGCTCAGTTGTGACCTGGGTTTTACTGTTCGCTCTGTGCGCGGTCATCGTCGTCACGATCGTGATACCGATCGTGACAGGCTCACAACGTTTTACGATCCTCACGGGCTCGATGCGCCCTACCTACCAACCGGGCACACTCATCATTGTCAAACCTGTGGACGAGGGCGATCTGACCGTCGGCATGCCTATCACCTACCAACTCGAATCAGGCCAGCCGACTGTTGTCACACATCGAATCATTTCGATGAGCATCAACACCAAAGGCGAACGCACGTTCATCACGCAGGGCGACGCCAACAACACCCCCGACGAGAAGCCCGTACGCCCCGTACAGATTCGAGGCAAGGTGTGGTATTCCGTTCCCTACCTTGGACACGTCAACAGTTGGTTGACCGGCGACCAACGCAAGACCATTCTTACTGTTGCAGTCGGCACGCTGGGTGTTTACGCGCTGTACATGATCGCCAGCGGGACACGTGAAAGTATGCGCTCTCGCAACAAGAACCGGAGCGAGCCACAAGGATCCGCACCAGACGATTCAGCTGACACCGCAAATCCGGAAACAACCAGATCGACGAAAGATGGTGTGCACCATGGCGGGCAATGACAGCTCGTTGCGTCAGCGTTTTTCCGGAGCCCGAAGCACTCGTATTCGGGCGCTGCTCTCACTCGGTATGGTGCTCGGAGTCGGCACTTTGAGCACTATGGCGGCCTGGGGTGCAACAGCCACATCCACGTCAGGAGACTTCTCCGCGGGAACCGTCAACCTGGTCGCATCGAGCACTGGTGTGACCGAGGCAAAGAACATCACCATCACCCTGTCGTCGAGCGCCATGACATCCACAACCGCTGTGACACAGAGTCTGACCGTGAAGAACACCGGGTCCTTCGGTGCCTCTCTCGCCATCACGGCCCAGTCTCCCGCATCGACTCCGCCTAGTTTCGCTGCGGCGCTGAAAATCTCGGTGTATCTGGATAGCACATCCTCTGGATCGGCGTGCTCCGGCACTGCGCAAAAGGCAGAGCTCGCGCTGGTCGGCGGTGGCAGTACAGCGGCGCTCCTCGCAAGCCCGATAACGCTGTCCGCTGGGGCCAGCAGGATTCTGTGCGTGAAAATGACTCTGGCCGCAGGTACTCCGGCAGGCGGAAACCTCCCCTATACGCAACTCAACATCGTGGGAACGGCGGTCTGAATCGATATGTCACATCCCAACCGCCCGGACACGATCAATCGCCTCAAGCAGGCTGCGCTGACAACGGGCGCAGTACTCGGAATTCTGTGCATCGTCGCCACAGCACTGTCATTGGCATTCGGCATCAAACCCGTCGTCTTTCGATCCGGCTCGATGTCTCCCGCGATACCGACCGGCTCGTTGGCATTTGTGAAATCCCAACCGGTATCCGAGTTGACGGTTGGCGACATTGTCAGTGTCACCACCAACGGCGGAGATCGACTCACTCACCGCGTGTACGGAATCGATCAGCTGGACAACAATCTGTCGTCACTGACACTCAAAGGTGACGCCAACAATGCTCCCGACAGCGAAACATACGCGGTCGCCGACGCAGACCTGGTTGTATTCAGCATGAGTCGAGTCGGCTACGTACTTGCGTGGCTGTCCGGTCCGATCGGAATCTTCGCCGGCGGATTGTTCGCCGGCACCCTGTTGATGATCGCATTTCGTCCAGCACCGCGCGGCGAAGGTCCACCGAGCGGCGGCATGCCTGAAGAGGGCATACCCAACGACACTCCGACTGTGCCCGAACACAATTCGCCTCGTTCACGTTCGACGCAGGTCTCGTCGCGCATCCTCACAGCACCCTGGCGGCAGAGGGAATTGATCCTCGTTACAGCTGCCGGACTGGGTGCACTGCTGGTGATGTCACCGATCGGTAATACCGCCGCCGCGATCACCGACACCGCAACCGCAAAGACCGGCCAGTTCGCCACAGTCCAGACATTCACATGCGAGGACTATTCGCCGGGTCTTTTTGCCTCCAGTGCTCGAATCACGTGGACGGCGCCAGGACCGGGAACCTACACCTATCGTGTTCTGGTACTCAAGCCCGACGGAACCACGTACAGCGACAACACCCAGAGTTCCACTAGCGTCGACATCACGCTCCCACCCGCACTTCTCGATCTGAGCGGCACATCTACAGTACGGATTTACTCGATTGAAAACGGACTGACGGCCCCTATGTGGACGGGCTTCACTCTGACCAAAGGCCTTCTCTTCGGTGGAACATACTGTGGCTCGAAGATTTCCGGAACCAGCGCCGCCAGCAGAATGGCTGCCAGTGCACCCACGCCCACATCGACTCAGTCGACCGTAACCACTACTCCGGCAACAACAACACCGACGGCAACCACCGCCACAGGTACCACCGAACCGACTCCATCAACGTCCACGTCGACCACAACGACACCGACTACAACCACGCCGACGACTACTGCGAGCACAACACCGGAAACCACGACCACTACCGAGATCACAGCGATAACAACAACCCCGCCCCTGACTGAAACACAGATCGGATCCGACCTCGTCTCAACAGGTCCGGATTCATATACCGCCCGCAGAATCCACAGCGACACCGGAATTTTGCTTGACGTGTACGACGCGCTCGGGACTCGGATCTATCGCACGTCCATCGAATCGACCGATGTACTGCACTGGCTATCCGGCACCAATCAGTTGTGGATCATCGGCACCGCAGGAGCGCAATTCGTCGAATTCACAACGGGAGCGGGAGTGCGACAGACAGCAACGGGCGAACTTCCGGCCGAGATCGAGGACTTGGTGCCCTGATGCAGAGACAAATAAAGGGTGCGCTTGCAGCGACCGTCGCGCTGGCGGTCATGCTCGGCGGGGGGAACTCACTCGCAAAATGGGTCGACCAGGAAACACTGTCCGGCGCGAAGGTCACGGCAGGCACGTTGTCACTAGGGGCGTGTGTCAAAGACGGCGCGAGCGGGTGGTCCGAGAGAGTCTACGCACCAGACCCCAACCCGAACGTTTATACCGAAATTGCCGATATCGCTTCGTTCAGACTGCGGGCAGGCTACGACTACGTCTACTACTGCTATTCACCGGTTTCAGCTACTGGCCCTCGGTTGCGAGCATCGGTAACCGCGGACCCATCACTTGCCGGCGGCACCCTGCCAACTACTGTCAACGCATTCAGAACCTATGTAACAACACAGTCGAACGTCGAATTGTACAACAGCACACTGACTCCCAAGATTCGCAGTGACCTCACCTCAGCGCAGAATGCCCAAGACGTTCTGGTAACCGTGGCGTTCAGCATCCTTCCGAACGACCCACTCAGCGCAGGTGGAACCCTGAACATGGCCGGCCTCAGCCTCGTCACACAACAATTGGCGCCAATCTGAGCGGAGAGTTTCGACGGCACTACCCTCGAAACTCTCCGCGGTTTACGGCGGGACTACCCCAGAGCTCGCTTCAGATCAGCCAACAGATCAGCCGTGTCTTCGAGCCCGACGGACAGACGGACAACGCCGTCTGTAAGACCCACTGCTGCACGGCCTTCCGGACCCATGGCCCGGTGCGTCGTCGTGGCGGGGTGAGTGATCAACGACTTGGAATCTCCCAAGTTGTTGGAGATGTCGATGACGCGCAGACCGTTGAGAACCTCGAACGCCCGCTTCTTGCCCTCTCCGTCAGGCGCATCGAGCTCGAACGTGACAACCGTTCCGCCACCGCTCATCTGAGACTTCGCGAGCTCGTGCTGCGGATGCGACGTCAGGTACGGATACTTGACCCACTTGACGCCGGAGTGTCCTTCGAGGAATTCGGCGATCTCGAGTGCCGAAGCCACGGAGTGCCGAATACGGACCGGCATCGTCTCCAGGCCCTTGAGCAGAGTCCACGCATTGAATGGACTGAGCGCAGGACCGGTGTGCCGCATCAGTTCTCGGACGGGACCACTGATGTATTCCTCGGTTCCGAGAATCGCGCCACCGAGCACGCGCCCCTGACCGTCGATGTGCTTGGTGCCGGAGTACACAACGACGTCGGCGCCCAGATCGAGGCTGCGCTGCAGAAGCGGCGTCGCGAAGACGTTGTCCAGCACTACCTTTGCACCGGCTGCATGAGCAAGCTCCGACACCCGTCGAACGTCGACGAGAGATTGCATCGGGTTGGACGGCGTCTCGAAGAACACTGCCGTGGTAGGCACGGACAGCGCCTCTTCCCACTGCGCGTTGTCTTCACCGTCGACGAAGACGACCTCGACTCCCCAGCGCGGAAGAATCTCGTTGCACACGACGAAGCAGGATCCGAAGAGGCTGCGCGCAGCCACCAATCGGTCGCCGTTGGCCAACAGTGCGCCCAACGCCGTGAAGACTGCCGACATTCCGCTGGCAGTCGCAAAGCAGGCTTCTGCACCTTCGATGAGACGCAGACGCTCTTCGAACATCTTGACGGTCGGGTTGCCGTAGCGGGAGTAGACAAAATGATCCACCTCGCCGGTGAAGGCTTGTTCGGCGGCTTCTGCACTCTCGTAGACGAATCCGGAGTTGAGGAACAGCGCTTCGGAAGTCTCCTCGAACCCGGTACGCATCAGTCCGCCGCGAACACCGAGGGTGCCGAGACCGACGTCGTCCGGCAGCGCTCGTTGAAATGCGCCACCCTGGGGAATTCCGCTCACTGCTGCCTCCATGGCAAGCCGATGGCCCGCCAACCTACAAGTCCGCGATGTCCGTCGGCACCCAATGCGCCTTCGAACCCGTCGAGCACGTTGTACGACGGGCCGATGCCCGCCGCAGTCGCAGCTTCCGCCGCACCGATGGAACGCTGTCCGGATCGACACAGGAAAATCACCGGACGCTCCGACCCGGAGGAATCAGCAGTGATGCCGGCTTCCTTCAACTGGTCGACGAAGTTGTCATTGCGCGCGCCGGTCGGGTGGCTCACCCATTCGATCAGTGCGGCCTGCTTGCCGAGGGAGGACACATCGGGGACACCGACGTACTTCCACTCCGCATCGGTCCGCACGTCGACCAGCACGGCGTCGGGGTTTTCGCGGAGCAGCTCCCAGGCTTGCTCCGGCGTCAGATCGCCTGCGTAACTCACGTAGTCCATGTTTTCACAAGACTGCCGTGAGCGCCTGAGCGGGCCGTCAGTTGCAGACGACCCAACGGTTGCCGTCACGGGTCAGGGCCCAGGTCGAGACTCGCTCGCCCGCTCCGCCACCGGTGATCGTCACGTCGGCCCGGGCGCGATCGCCGTTGACCGCGACCCCGTCCACACCCTTCAGCTCGACCGTCCCGTCGACGCCGGCCATCGGACCGTTGCTCGAATTGAAGCTCGCGCAGGTCAGGGTCTTGATCGTCTCCGCGTCATTCCGATTCTCGGCATCGACGTAGTCGGTGACGGAGCGGCTCACGCGGTCCGACTCGGTGACGTTCTCCTCGGCCGGCGAGATCCACGATGCGACGAAGATTCCACCCAGGATCAAGGCGACGATGGCGACAGCCAAGAGGAACGGCCCCGCAGACGCCTTCTTGCCATCGATGTTGTCGGATTCGCGCAGCTCGTCACTCATAACGCCAATAGTCCCCCACAACTAGAAATTGTGGCCCGTCAAGGATCAGGCCCCTACCCCGGATACCCGAGACAACAGGAGAATGGGAGGAAAGAATAGGTTTACCCACAACCGATCGAGTGAGAGTGTGGATCCGTTCGGCCGCAACCGAGGCACTGTGCTTAGGTTCGGCTAAATTGGATACTTGTCGATATGTTGTCCGAACTTCGAAGAAGGTAGCTGTCCTCACGATGACTGACTCCAACCGCCCACTCCGGGTCGCGATCGTCGGCGCCGGCCCCGCCGGCATCTACGCCGCCGACGCCCTCATGAAATCCGACACCGCAGTTTCCGGCCGCGGCGTCAGCATCGACCTCTTCGAGCGCATGCCCGCGCCCTTCGGCCTGATTCGTTACGGCGTCGCGCCCGATCATCCGCGCATCAAGGGCATCATCACCGCCCTGCACAAGGTGCTCGACAAGCCTCAGGTACGCCTGCTCGGCAACATCGACTACGGCACCGACATCACCCTCGACGACCTGCAGTCGTTCTACGACGCGGTCATCTTCTCCACCGGCGCCAACGCCGACCGTGCGCTCGGCATCCCGGGCATCGAACTCGACGGCAGCTACGGCGCGGCCGACTTCGTCTCCTGGTACGACGGCCACCCCGACGTACCGCGTACGTGGCCGCTCGAAGCCGAGAAGGTCGCCGTCCTCGGCGTCGGCAACGTTGCACTCGACATCGCCCGCGTTCTCGCCAAGACCGGCGACGAACTGCTGCCGACCGAGATCCCCGCCAACGTCTACGAGGGCCTCAAGAACAACAAGGCCGTCGAGGTTCACGTCTTCGGACGCCGCGGCCCAGCCCAGGCCAAGTTCACCCCTCTCGAACTGCGCGAACTCGACCACTCGCCGACCATCGAGGTCATCGTCGACCCCGAGGACATCGACTACGACGAGGGTTCCGAGCAGGCTCGCCGCAACTCCAAGCAGGTCGACATGGTTGCGAATACGCTGCAGGACTGGGCAATTCGCGACGTCGGAGCCCGTCCCCACAAGCTGTTCCTGCACTTCTTCGAATCTCCCACGGAGATCCTCGGTGAAGACGGCAAGGTCGTCGGCCTGCGCACCGAGCGCACTCAGCTCGACGGCACCGGCAACGTCAAGGGCACCGGCACGTACAAGGACTGGGATGTCCAGGCCGTGTACCGCGCCGTCGGTTACCTCTCGCAGAACATCACGCAGTTGCCGTTCGACGACCAGGCCGGCACCGTCCCCAACGACGCCGGACGCGTCGTCGCCGACGACAACGCCGAGGGCGCAGCCCGGTTCATGCCGGCCACCTACGTCACCGGCTGGATCAAGCGCGGCCCCGTCGGCCTCATCGGCCACACCAAGGGTGACGCCAACGAAACCGTCGCGAATCTTCTCGAGGACTCCGTCGACTTCGCGGGCGCCGCGAACCCCGACGAGAACGCCGTCATCGAGTTCCTCGAAGGCAAGCAGGTTCCGTACACGACCTGGCAGGGCTGGTACCGCCTCGACGCGCACGAGCGCAGCCTGGGCGAGCCCGAGGGCCGTGAGCGCATCAAGGTCGTTGAGCGTCACGACATGCTGAAGGCATCCGAGCCCGACCGCGCGAACTGAGTGCGCGGAAGTAACTGAACAGAAGCCCTCCACCGGCCCGACGCGACCCAGGTCACATCGGGCCGGTGGTGTGTGCAGGGACCCAGGGCAACAGGGCAAAATAGACCCCGTGTTTGACGCCCATGTGCATATCATCGACCCGCGCTTCCCGCTGGTCGAGAATCACGGGTACCTGCCTGAGCCCTTCACCGTGGCCGATTACCGGGCCCGGATTGCCTCGCTGAAGGGCCTCAGCGTTGACGGCGGCGCGGTGGTGACCGCGTCGTACCAGGGCAATGACCAGGAATACCTGAAAGCTGCCTTGTCCGAACTCGGCGAAGGCTGGGTGGGCGTCACTGCTTTGCCGCTCGATGCGACGGATGAAGACATCGTTGCCCTGGACGCACTGGGAGTACGTGCCGTCCGGTTCAACCTGCGCCGCGGCGCCACCGACCTGCGTCTGCTCGCCGATCTCGCCAACCGCGCATTCGATCTGGTCGGCTGGCACGCCGAGTTCTACGTCGATGCCACGCTGTTGCTGTCGTTGGAACCGGTCTTCGCCAAATTGCCCGCGGTGAGCATCGACCACTTGGGAATGTCCACCCGCGGACTGCCGTATCTCCTCAACCTCGTCGACCGCGGAGTGCGCGTCAAAGCCACCGGGTTCGGCCGCACCACCATCTCCGACGTCAGCGATGTGCTGCGCCAGATCCACGCGGTCAATCCCGCTGCGCTGATGTTCGGCACCGATCTACCCGGTACACGGGCACGTCGAGCGTTCGAGGTCCACGACCTGGACGTGATCGCCGACGCTGTCGGCGACGACCTGCCCGCGGTCATGTGCGACAACGCCCGCTCCTGGTACCGCTGCGCTCAGGTGAACGCAACGGCTCCCAGCCACAGCCCCGCCGCGATCAGCGCTCCGAACAGTTCCACCAGCATGGACAATCCGACTGCCTTCACCGCGTGAAGCGTCGACGACCAAGCGATGTCGTAACGGCGCAGCCGCGCTAGTTCCGCGAAATACGTTCCAACGATGAATCCGAGGAACAACCCCACGACCGGAATCACGAAGAACCCGATGATGCCGACGACGCCGCCGACCACCACCGACAGGTTGGGCACTCCCCCGGACTTCATCCGCTTGCCCGGCCACGTGTACTTCACGATCCCGGTGACCACCAGTGCCAGCGCGGACAGCGCGAACACCGTCCACGCCGTGGCACCACCGGTCATGATCGCCCACACCAGAATTGCACCGAAAACGAGAAGCGTCCCCGGGAGAATCGGAACGACGACACCGATCAGACCGACCAGGATGACCAGCCCGACGAGGACCTCGGCCGCTGGACTCATCCGACGGGACGCACCTTCGACGCAGCCTCGCGAGCACGGTCGCGTGCAGTAGGCACATCGGCGGCCGTCGACACTGCAACACCCATGCGACGACGCGTGAAGCTCTCCGGCTTGCCGAAGAGCCGCAGGTCCGTCTCGGGAACCGCGAGCGCCTCGGCGACGCCGTCGAATCCGATCCCCTTTGCCTCCACTCCGCCGTAGATCACTGCCGATGCTCCCGGAGACATGAGCGTCGTGTCGACCGGCAAGCCCAGGATCGCGCGGGCATGCAGTTCGAACTCCGAAAGTCGCTGCGTCCGCAGAGTCACCAATCCGGTGTCGTGCGGCCGTGGGCTCACTTCGGAGAAGAAGACGTCGTCGCCCTTCACGAATAGCTCGACGCCGAAGATGCCTCGCCCGCCCAGAGCCGTGGTCACCTTCTCGGCGACGTCTCGGGCCGAGGCGAGGGCAACCGCGGACATCTGCTGCGGCTGCCACGATTCGATGTAGTCTCCGGCCTCCTGCAGGTGCCCGATCGGTTCGCAGAACGACGTCTCGACCTGACCGCTCTCACCGACGGCTCGAACTGTCAATTGCGTTATCTCGTAATCGAAATCGACAAAGCCTTCGACGATCACCCGGCCGTGATTCACACGACCTCCGGCCATCGCGTAATCCCATGCGGCGTCGAGATCTTCGGCGGATCGAACCGTCGACTGTCCCTTCCCCGACGAGGACATGACTGGCTTGATGACGCACGGGAAACCGATTCGGTCTGTCGCTGCCTGCACTTCGGCAAGCGAGTCCGCGAAAGCGTACGGCGAAGTGGGCAGGCCCAACTCCTCGGCCGCGAGCCGACGGATTCCCTCACGGTTCATCGTGAGCTGGGTGGCTCGGGCGGTCGGAATGACCACCGCACCCCCGCGTTCTTCGACGAGTGCAAGCGCATCCGTCGCGATGGCCTCGATCTCGGGAACCACGAAGTGAGGCTTTTCCAACTCGATGACGGCAAGCAGTGCTTCCGGATCGGTCATGTCGACGGTATGAGCACGATGAGCCACCTGGTGCCCAGGGGCATCGGGATACCGATCCACCGCAATCACTTCGACGCCCAGACGCTGCAGCGCGATGACAACTTCCTTGCCCAACTCGCCTGATCCCAACATCATCACGCGGATGGAGTTCTCGGTCAGTGGGGTTCCGAATCGGAGCGGAAGCGTCGGCAGGGGCGAAGGCGTCGAATCAAGCTGCATGGGTGCGACTATATGCCAATCCCGATGCAGGTCAGCGCGGTTATCGGCCGTCCACCACACCTTCGCGGCCAAATCCTCGCCGGATCGTTCGGGGTAGCGCAGGTTTGCGATAGGTGCGGGTGGCAGTGTCCGGCTCGGAATTCCGTTGCGGCACGGTGTCGTTGCCGACGCGGTGCACTTTCACGAGGTTGCGCCCAGCACGCTTGGCGTCGTACAGAGCCTCGTCTGCGACGCTCATGAGGGTCGACAGCGCCGGCGTCGCATGATCGACCCACGCGACGCCGACGCTGACGGTGCTCGTCACATCTGATACGGCCGAGTACTCGACTTGCGCGCCGCGGACCGCCTCGGCGACATCGATTGCTCGCGCGTAGCTGCAGTCCGGAAGCAGAACGGCGAACTCCTCGCCGCCGAGCCTTCCGATCAGATCGCCGTCCGACAATCGGTCAGCGGCCCGCTCGGCGAAGTTCGCGAGAACGCTGTCACCGGTCATATGTCCATGCGTGTCGTTGATGCTCTTGAAGTGGTCCAGGTCGAGCATCAGCAGGCCGACCGGAGATTGTGTGCGAGCCGCGTCGGCAAGTTCCGCTTCCGCGTGGCCGAGGAACGCACCACGCGAGAGGACCCCGGTCAGATGGTCGAATTCGACGGCAAGGAAGAGCTCACGCTCGGCAGCACGGCGTTCCTCGGTCGCACAGGCAACCGCTATCGGCCCCAACGCGATCAGTGTGACCGCTATGGATGTGATGACGTCCTCGTTCCACGTCGAGGCGGCTTGATCTCCGATGTCGAGTCGACCGCTACCCGCCATCATGAGTGACCACACCGACCAGACCACTGAAACGAAGGCAGTGCTCGGAACCGAGATGCGAGTGGCACACCAGAGGAGAGCTGGAATCGGCAAGACCAGCGCAATCGGCCCTTCGATACTGAGGGCGATCGGCACGCAGGCTGCAGTGGCGAGTAGCGGAACGCTCAGAGCGGCGACAGTTCTGGCGGTCAGTTTCCTGCGGAACTCGGCAAGGCTCGACGGGATGGTGAGAGTGAGAATGAGAGGAAGGACCAGCAGGTACGCCATGACCTCGGTGGCACCCCAGTGGAAAAACGTGTCGGCAAAGGACTGACCGCGTGAGAGCCGGTCCAAGGCGCCGGCCGTGGCCGCGGTACCAGTCGCCGCCACGAACGAGACGAAGACCATCCATACCAGCGACTGCGAATCGACCAATCGGAACGGTGTGCGCTTCAAGTAGTACAGAACGAGAACACCGAGCGTCACTCCGGCGAGGTTGGCCCCGTTCAGCTGCAGGGCAAGCGACAGCGAGTTGCCCGTAATCAGGTCAGCGCAGACGTATCCGACGGCCGCGGCGATCCACGTCCGCCATTCGATCAGGACCGGCCATCTGACCATCATTCCCAGCAGAATGGCGTTGGCGCACCAGAAAGTCGCGAGCAAACCTGGTGGGCGCGTGAGGATGCCGATCAACGATGCCGCAAGTACGACGGCCAGCACTAGGAGAAGGCGCAGAAAGCGACTCGTCCCTACCATGCGTCACCTCGCGGTCGGTAACCTCTGAATTCGGGAGCACCGGACGTCGCGGTGACCGTATGCCGATGTCGTCGAACCATCGTACGCAGGTGCTGCCACTCGCAGTTCTGTGTTCACATGCCAAAACGGCAGCTGCGACCATCTCCGCAAACGCGGATGCCCTCCGGCCACGACAGTGGACAGAGGGCACCTGCATGCAATCCGATCGGCAGAGCCGAATGGACCTGCCGGAAGGGATGACTACTCGGCGGATCCGCTGGACAGACCCGAGAGTGAACCGGTGGACGAGCCCTCGCCCTTGCCGGACAGCGATTCGGTGGGAACGGACTTGAGGAAAGCTCCGAGCGCGGTGAGCAGGGGTCCGAGGGTGCTGAGTGATCCGAACATAGGAGGTTCTCCTGTATGTGAGGTGATGTGATGTTCCAGCGCCATTCCGGCCGCAGGCGGTGGCCGAGATGGTTCGGGAACTTCTGCCGCACGGATGGCTGAACCGCCCCCCGAACAACATCCCGAGCTGTGATGTAGCGCACTTACTTGGCGCTGCCTGCATTTATAGACCGGCTTTCCACACTTGTCTAGCTACCTAATAGCTATCAATGCGGACTTTCGGTCACACCTTTACGGATAATTGCAGTTCAAAGGGCAAATTCACCCTCTAGAATGTCCCATAATGTGATTTAGCTCACAGTGAAAAGCCGAAAAGTGTGACCCGCAGACAACTGCGAGCCACACTTTCGGACAAACTGGACTTACTTATCGGCCGCCGATCCCGTCCCAGGGGTGAGAGAGCCACCACCGAGTGCCGTGAACAGGTCCTTGAGCACCGGAATGAACGTCTTGACGACGCCGCTGAAGTCTTCGAATGAACCCATGTCGGGCCTCCTTTTGTCGGAATGCAGTTGAGATGAAGTGAGGACCGAGAACTACTCGGCGGCCGAACCGGCCGAACCCGAGCCGTCTGCCGATCCCGCGTTCAACTTGGTCACGAATGCAAGAACGCTCTTGAGGAAGGCGTCGAGATTCTGAATCGAGGTCATGCGACTACTCCTGTGTTGTTTCGGAAGATTTCTCGAGGTCGAACGTCAGGAGTTCGAGCTCGCGGTGTCCAGCCCCTGAAGGGTTTTGAGCATGTTGACCAGGGGCAGAAGCTGGAGAATGCCCCAGCCCATACCGTTGGCCTTGAGGAGGTTTCCGAGGGACCCCATATGTGACTCCTTGCATGAATATCTATGACGCGGCGCACGTTTTGTTCGCTCCACGTCTTTGTAGCCAAGCTAAATACGTACGTCCAGTTTGTTTCTGTCCAATCGAAAACGTGACACCTTGGATGAATATGTAAACCTGCAGTTCAGGTGCTGTGACCTGAATCCAATCTCGAATTCGAGTGTGTTCGAGATCACAGTCAATTAGGACAAAAGGATGCAATCGTCAGAGTCGGTGCCAACCTCGACCGCGATCTGTCATACCGTGTGCGTGTGATCAATCGCGAACGAGCGGCAACCGAGGCAACTCACCGGGAACCGTCGTGCTAGCAAAACTCCTCAAGACGTACCTGCCGCCGTACCGCTGGTTGCTTGCCGGGGTCCTCGCACTGCAACTCTTCGGGGCCATCGCGTCGTTGGTCCTCCCCACACTCAACGCGCGGATCATCGACGACGGCGTCGCCCGAGGCGACACCGGATTCATCATGTCCACCGGCGGGATCATGCTCCTGGTCTCGCTTGCGTCGATCATCGCGTCGGTCGCATCGACCTATCTGGCTGCAAAATCGTCGATGGGCTTCGGCCACGACGTTCGAGGCGCCTTTTACAAGGCAGTCGGCAGTTTCTCGGATCGCGAATTCAACAGTTTCGGTGCGCCGACGCTGATCACACGCAACACCAACGACGTCCTGCAGATCCAGGCCCTGGTCATGCTGACGTCCTCGATGCTCGTCAGCGCCCCACTTATGTGCATCGGCGGCATCATCATGGCTCTGCGCGAGAACCTGCAGATGTCCTGGCTCCTGACGATTTCGGTACCACTGCTCGGCATCACCGTCTCGGTCGTGGTGGCCAAGCTGATCCCGCATTTCCGGACGATGCAGACGCGGATCGACAACATCAATCGATCACTGCGCGAACAGCTCACCGGTATGCGTGTCATTCGCGCCTTCGTTCGCGAACCCGACGAAACGATCCGCTTCGACAAGGCCAACAAGGAACTGACCGACACTTCGCTCCTCATCGGCCGGTACCAGGCGGTTCTGCTGCCCACCGTCATGTTGATCGCCAACCTGTCGAGCGTGGCGGTCCTGTGGTTCGGCGCGCATCTGGTCGACACCGGGGACATGCAGATCGGACAGATCAGCGCCTTCCTCGCCTACGTCATGCAGATCCTGATGTCGGTGGTCATGGCGACCATGTTGGCCGTCGTGATCCCCCGCGCCGCCGTGTGCGCCGACCGCATCACCGAAGTACTCGACACCGAGGCGACCGTGCCCGCGCCGGCCCAGCCCCTTCGCCCGACCAGCCCATACGGCGTGGTCGAGTTCGGTGGAGCCGGATTCACGTATCCAGGAGCAGAAACGCCGGTTCTGTCGAATGTTTCGATGCGATGCATGCCAGGCACGGTCACCGCGATCGTCGGCAGTACGGGCAGTGGCAAATCGACCCTCGTCTCACTCATCCCCCGGCTCTTCGACGTCACAGCCGGCGCCGTCCTGGTCGACGGCTTGGACGTCCGTGGCTGGGATCAGGACGAACTCTTCGCCAACTTCGGATACGTGCCCCAGAAGGCCTATCTGTTCGCCGGCACGATCGCGAGCAATATCCGCTACGGAAACCCGACCGCCACCGACGACGACATCTGGGCAGCCCTCACCATCGCCCAGGCAGACGACTTCGTCCGGGAACTGTCCGACGGTCTCGAGTCACCGATCGCCCAGGGCGGCGGCAATCTCTCGGGCGGACAAAAACAACGTCTCGCCATCGCCAGAGCGGTGGTCCGCAGACCCCGGATCTTCGTCTTCGACGATTCGTTCTCCGCTCTCGACATGCATACGGACGCCGCGGTCCGACGCGAACTCCGGACGGTTTCGACTCATTCGACGGTCATCATCGTGGCTCAGCGCGTCGCATCCATCATCGATGCCGACCAGATCATGGTCCTCGAAGACGGTGCGCCGGTCGGCCTCGGCGACCATCAGTTCCTTCTGGCCAACTGTCCGACGTACCAAGAGATCGTGGCTTCCCAGATTCCCGCGGAGATGAGCGCATGACCAGCCCGCAGGACCCGACATGGGGCGGCCCCAACAGCCAGTACTTCGACGATGCCCCGACGGTGGTGTTCGCCAAGATCCCGAGCGAACCTGAATCCGCGGACGGCGATGCGAAGTCGAGTAACCCCGAGACCCCCGACAAAGAGCCGAAGCCCGCGCTGACCGCGACGGACACCAAACCTCGCCACTTCAAGGCGACGATGAAGCGGCTTCTCTCGCTTCTGCAGCCGCACAAGTTTGCAGTCTTCTGTGTCGTCGTTGCGACGATCGCCAGCATCGCGCTGTCGGTCGCAGTGCCGAAAATCCTCGGTCACGCGACAGACCTCATCTTCGCCGGGTTCATCGGCAAGAGCCTGCCCGCCGGACTGACCCGCGAGCAGGCCGCAGACGCCATCCGGGCATCAGGGAATTCGACGTTCGCCGATCTTGTCGCCAACTCGACCGACGTCGTTCCCGGTGTGGGTCTGAACTTCGACGCCATCGGCAAGGTCGTCATGCTCGCGATCGGCGTGTACTTGCTCTCGTCGCTGCTTGCCTGGTTGGAAGCATTCCTCCTCAACATCATCGTCCAGAAGACCATCTACAACCTGCGTGCATCGGTCGAGGCGAAGCTTCACCGTCTCCCCCTTCCATACTTCGACAAGACGCCGCGTGGCGAGATCCTCAGCCGCGTCACCAACGACATCGACAACATCTCGTCGACGCTGTCGTCGACGTTGACCTCGCTCCTGACGTCGGTGCTCACCGTCCTCGGCGTCCTGACGATGATGTTCGTCATCTCTCCGATGCTCGCCCTGATCGCACTGATCGCGGTGCCGGTATCGGTGCTCCTCGTTGCCAGGGTCGCCAAGCGAGCACAGGTGTTGTACAAGGCTCAGTGGACCGAGACGGGCAAGATCAACGCGCAGATCGAGGAGAACTACAGCGGTCGCGACCTGGTACGCGTGTACGGGCATCAGGCCGAAGCCGAGCGTGAATTCGCCGAGCAGAACAAGAAGCTCCTCGACGCGTCCTTCGGCGCACAGTTCCTCTCCAGCCTGATCATGCCGGTCATGAACTTCGTCGGAAACATCACCTACGTGCTGCTCGCTGTGGTCGGCGCTCTCAAGGTCGCCAGCGGCAACATGTCACTCGGTGACGTTCAGGCCTTCATCGTCTATTCGCGCCAGTTCAGCCAGCCACTGACGCAGATCGCGTCCATGTCGACCAGCCTGCAGTCCGGAGCCGCGTCGGCGGAGCGGGTCTTCGAGCTTCTCGACGAACCCGAGCAGTCGCCCGACATCGACGTGCCGCTTCTCCCCGAGCCCGCCGGACGTCATCGCAACGTCGGTCACATCGAGTTCGAGAACGTCTCGTTCCGGTACGAGCCGGACAAGCCGTTGATCGAGAACGTGTACCTCACGGCCCGGCCCGGGCAGATGGTCGCCATCGTCGGGCCCACCGGTGCCGGCAAGACCACCTTGGTCAACCTGCTCATGCGCTTCTACGAAGTCGACTCCGGCCGAATCACTCTCGACGACGTCGACATCTCGCAGATGCGCCGCTCCGACTTGCGCAAGCACGTCGGCATGGTTCTGCAGGACACCTGGCTCTTCGGCGGCACGATCCGCGACAACATCGCATACGGCCGACTCGACGCCAGCGAATACGAGATTCACGAAGCCGCACGCGCTGCCTTCGTCGACCGCTTCATCCACACGCTCCCGGACGGTTACGACACCGTGCTGGACGAGGAGGCGTCGAACATCAGCTCCGGCGAGAAGCAGCTCATCACGATTGCCCGAGCATTCCTGTCGGAGCCGTCGCTGCTGATTCTCGACGAGGCGACCAGCTCAGTCGACACACGTACGGAACAGCTTGTGCAGCAAGCAATGTCCGCGTTGCGCGTCGGGCGGACCAGCTTCATCATCGCGCACCGGCTCTCCACCATCCGTAACGCCGATCTGATCGTCGTGATGGAGTCGGGCAAGATCGTCGAGCAGGGCACACACGACGAACTCATCGCAGCGGCGGGCGCGTACTTCCGTCTCTACAACGCTCAGTTCGAGGGTGCCGCCGTCTAGTGATCGGCGCCTCCCTCGGTGGACACAGTGCCCCGGAGCACACCTGATCGATTCGACACGTTACCGTCGGGTCAGAAGTGTTGTCACCGTCTGAATTGGGAGTGCGTGTGTCTGCAGAAGCTGTGGAGAAGAAGGGCCCGCTCGCGGGCATTCGGATCGTGGAATTCGCTGGATTGGGACCGGGCCCGCACGCCGCGACACTGTTGGCGGACATGGGCGCCGACATCGTCATCGTGCAGCGCGCAGGGCAGATTCCGCAGGACTCGAACGCAACCGACCAGATCAAGCGCGGCCGCCGCATCGTCGAGGCCAACCTGAAGGACCCGGCCGACGTCGCGAAAGTGCTCGATCTCTTGGGCCGCGCCGACGTCCTCATCGAGGGTTTCCGTCCCGGCGTCATGGAACGCATGGGACTCGGACCCGACGTGGTCTCGGAGCGCAATCCGCGCCTCGTCTACGCCCGTATGACGGGCTGGGGACAGGAAGGACCGCTCGCCAACGCCGCCGGTCACGACATCAACTACATCTCACTGACCGGTGTCCTCAACGCCATCGGACGCAAGGGTGAACGTCCCGTCCCGCCGCTCAACATGGTCGGCGATTTCGGCGGCGGTTCCATGTTCCTGATCTTCGGCATTCTGTCGGCTCTCGTCGAGCGCTCGACGTCCGGTAAGGGCCAGGTCGTCGACGCGGCAATGGTCGACGGAACCCTCGCGCTCTCCCACATGATGTGGGCATTCCGCGGTCGCGGCGTCTGGTCCGACGAGCGCGGCGTCAATCTCCTCGACACCGGCGCTCCGTTCTACGACACCTACGAGACCTCCGACGGCAAGTACATGGCCGTCGGATCCATCGAACCGCAGTTCTACGCATTGCTGCTCGAGGGCCTCGAACTCGATCCCGCGACGCTCCCTCACCAGATGGACACGTCCAAGTGGGACGACATGAAGAAGCTCTTCACCGAAAAGTTCCTGTCCAAGACTCGCGACGAGTGGGCCAAGATCTTCCTCGGCACCGACGCCTGCGTCTCCCCTGTCCTGACTTTCGCCGAGGCTCCGTCCAACGAACACATCGCGGCTCGCGGTTCGCTCATCGAACTGGACGGCGTCACCCAGCATGCTCCCGCACCGCGCTTCTCGCGCACGCCCACCACGACGCCTGCTGCGCCGGCGCGTGAGGCGACGGATATCGATACGGTCTGGACCTAGGGCCTTCGGCCCCTGTGCGCCTTTTTGGTAGTTACTGCAACCAAAAAGGCGCACGGGGCGTCAGCCCAACCTGTAGAACCTGAACATCTCGTGCTCGATCGGCAGCACGTCCACCCGCTCGAAACCTGCCGCCTTGGCATAGCTTTCGAGTGTCGAGTGCCTCATCACCGTCCCGGTGGCAATGCTTCCCGGATGCGAAAGACTGTCCGGTAAGCAGCAGGTCAGCGAAAATCCGTACAGCAATTGCTCGATCGGACCCGCCTCGGCATCGAACTCATCCGCCGTTCGTTCGTCCATCACGATCACCGGAGCGCCCGGCTGGGCAATCGCCCGAGCCGTGGAAAGAAAACCCACCGGATCCGGAACGTCGTGAAGGCACTCGAAAGCGAAGACGGCGTCGTAGGTCCCGGCATCGGCTCGCCCGGCCTCAGGAGCCTGTCCGGCGACGTCGACCAACGAGAAATGCACGCGGTCGTCCACCCCCCGATCATGAGCGTTACGACGGGCAGCGTTCACCGACGCCGCGTCGACGTCGAAGCCGTGCACTTCGATCTTCGGGTATCCGAGGGCGAGCGCGATCGACGACCAGCCCTCCCCCATCCCGAGATCAGCGACCTGCCCGCCGTCCGAAAGTGTGGCGTGCAGGTCGGTGACCACCGGCAGAAACTGCTGACAGAGCTGATGGAGATACATCGGCCGATTGAGTAGCGCCTGACCCTCGCGAGCATCGGGGCCCATCGATTCCCACGTGACTCCCCCACCGTGACGATAAGCGTCGAGTAGACGTGGCATCGACGACGTCGTCGCGACGAACAGCCTGGCCAGCGGCGCCAGGAAAAGAAGGTTCTCGTCGTCGACCAGAACATCGGCGTGGGCCTGCGGCAGGCTGTACCGGCGATCGGCATCCGAATTGACGTCCACATAACCGGCGACGGCCTGCTGCTCGAGCCACTCCCGCGCATATCTTTCGACGGTCCCTGTCCGGTCCGCCAGCTCCGTCGACGTGAGCGGGCCGTGATCGCTCAGCGCGCGGTACCAGCCCAACCGGTCGCCCAGATACACGGCCTGCAGCTCCGATGCCCCGAGCGTGGCCGCGAACAATCGTTCTGCGAGCGCTTCCGCCGCACTGGTTCCCGCTGCGCCTGTACCGTCTACCGCCGTCATGCCCTACCTCCTGGTTTCACACCACTTTCAGGGTGTGTACCCAGTTCTCAGACGACGACCATTCGTTGGTCTGCCGTGTCGCGATCCGTCGCGAGAGTGTCGTACGCAGCGGCGATGGACGCAACGCCGCGAATGAGGTCCTCGGCAGAACGTGCGTACGGCACGCGGATGAATCGTTCGAACGCACCTTCTACGCCGAAACGGGGGCCGGCGGCAAGGAGTACGCCGAAATTGGGTGCCACCGCCGCCAACGCCGTCGAGACGGGCGCGGACATTCGCATCCAGACCGACATTCCGCCGGAACCGATGGTGGGACGCCAGTCCGGCAGATGCTCGGCCACCGCACCGAGGAGTACCGCACGCTGTTCTCGCAGAACTTCGCGACGCTGTTCGAGCAACGAGCGGTCGTCGGCGAGCAAGTAGGCGGCTGCCAACTGATCCATGACGGGAGTACCGAGGTCGACCGCGGCACGCGCCCCCACCAACTGGGTGATGAGCGCGGCATCGGCGCGAATCCAACCGACACGTAGCCCGCCCCACAGCGACTTCGCGGTCGAACCGAGCGTCACCACTTCGGTTTTCGCTGCGCCTCGCCCATGTGAGGCGACCGGCGCCGGCGGTGGTGCGTCGAGCCACAGATCCACCATCGTCTCGTCGACGACCAGAGTCATTCGCGTTTCGTGCGCAATCTTCGCAAGCTCGGCGCGGCCGGAAGAGTCCATGCAGAGGCCGGTCGGGTTGTGAAAGTCGGGGATCAGGTATGCCATTCTGGCAGCGGTTTGCCTTGCTGCACTACGAATCCCGTCGAGATCCCAGGCTCCGGCTGCCGCGAACTCCGGTCGGACCGGAACCGGTACGGGCCGAGCGCCGTTTCGCCGAATCGCTTCCAGCGCATTGGGGTACGTCGGATGATCGACCAGCACTCGCTCGCCGGGTGAGGTGAGCACCGACAGCAACAATCGAAGCGCGTGCTGCGCACCCGAGGTCACCATGATCTGTTCGGCGGTGGTGGGAAGACCCCGCGCCGTGTAGCGCTGCGCGATCACGTCACGCAAGTCGGCGATCCCGACCGGTTCCATCCCGTGTGTGGGAAGGAAGTTCGGAAGTTCCTGCAGCGCAGACGCATACGCCAGTTCGACCTGAGCGGCGGGAGCTGCCATCGCCGCGTAACTGAGGTCGACGACGGGTCCACTCGGCCCGGGTTGATGGGAGCGGAACATCAACCCGTTCGGCCGCGCGCCGGCAGGCAATGCCACGGTGCTTCGCGAACCCTGCCTGCTGATCAGGTACCCCTCGTCTCGCAGCACCGAGTACGACGACGTGATCGTGGTTCGACTGAGTTCGAGTACCGCCGCAAGTTCACGCTCACCCGGCAGTGCGACTCCCAGCGGAACGCGACCGTCGTGCACGAGCAGGCGGATACCGTCGGCAAGCGCACGGTACGCGGGCCTGCGTCCGGACTCTTCCTGCCAGGATCCCAGATCGCGCGCAAGCGAACGGGCACCGAGAACTCGAGTCATCATGCAGTCCAGTATCGACAACTTGGCTATGTAACTCAATACCAGTCGAGTTGATCATATGTCCATGACTACCTTCGCAACCCTGATCGGCATCGGACTCTTCGTGGCACTCGTCTACTTCTTCGCGCCCGCCGAAGGTGAAGGTACATACATTCGGTTGGAGCAGTTTCGCCTGGCAGCACCCCTCGGCGGCATCTTCCACGACAAGACTTCAGACCGCGAGAACGACGCTGTCAGACCCCCGTGCGATTGTGATCAGGGGGAAGAATTCACTGATCTCAGTCCAGTTGGGTAAAACTGGACTCTTTTCGCACTCAGAAAGTCTCCAGAGAGGGTTCCCATGCCGGCTTCCAAAAAGATTCTCTATATCGATCTCGACAACACCTTGGTCAACTTCCAGTCGGGCATCGATCGCCTGACCCACAGCGTCCGAGAGAAGTACCAGAACGACCTCGACGAAGCGCCGCACATCTTCTCTCGCATGGATCCTCTCGACGGCGCTATCGACGCCTACCACCAACTGGCACAGCAGTTCGACACCTACATCCTCTCGACAGCGCCGTGGAAGAACGCCACAGCCTGGCACGACAAGGTTCTGTGGGTCCAAGAGCACCTCGGAATGGAGGAAGGCAGCGTCGCGTACAAACGTCTGATCCTCTCGCACCACAAACACCTCAATCGGGGGGACTACCTCGTCGACGACCGCGGAGCAAACGGAGCAGATCGATTCGAGGGCGAGTGGATCAAGTTCGGCAGCACCAAGTTTCCCGACTGGAAGACCGTCACCGCGCACTTGTCGAAGCTGGCTTGAAACACGAAATCCCCGCTCATGCTTGCATGAGCGGGGATTTCGAGGGAACGAACTAGCGGACGATCTCGCGCCGGACGATCGTCTCGTCGCGGCCGGGGCCGACACCGATGCAGGAGATGAACGCACCCGAAAGCTCTTCGAGACGAAGCACGTAGTTCTGCGCATTCTGCGGCAGTTCCTCGAAGGTGCGAGCCTCCGAGATGTCTTCCCACCAGCCGGGCATCTCTTCGTAGATGGGCTTGGCGTGGTGAATGTCGCTCTGTGACATCGGCATTTCGTCGTGGCGGACACCGTCCACCTCGTACGCGACACAGATCGGCACGGTGTCGAGGCTGCTCAGCACGTCCAGCTTGGTGAGGAAGTAGTCGGTGATGCCGTTGACGCGCGTCGCGTAACGCGCGATGACAGCGTCGAACCATCCCGTACGACGAGCGCGTCCGGTGGTGACACCGACCTCGCCGCCCTGCTTCGCCAGGTATGCGCCGTGATCGTCGAACAGCTCCGTCGGGAACGGACCGGAACCGACACGCGTCGTGTACGCCTTCAGGATGCCGAGCACGGTGGTGATCTTGGTGGGACCGATTCCCGAACCGACTGCCGCGCCACCCGAAGTGGGGTTGGACGAGGTCACGTACGGGTACGTGCCGTGGTCGACGTCCAGCAGAGTGCCCTGCGAACCTTCGAGCAGAACGGTCTCGCCGCGCTCGAGGGCGAGGTTGAGCTCCAGGCGCGTGTCCGAGATGCGGTGCTTGAAACCCTCGGCCTGCGTCAGTACCTCTTCGACGACCTGCTGCGGGTCGAGTGCCTTGCGGTTGTAGATCTTGACCAGCACCTGGTTCTTGAATTCGAGTGCTGCTTCGACCTTCTGGGTCAGGATCTTCTCGTCAAGGACGTCCGCGGCACGGACACCGACACGGGCGATCTTGTCCTGGTAGCACGGGCCGATGCCGCGGCCGGTCGTGCCGATCTTCTTCGCTCCCAGGAAGCGTTCGGTGACCTTGTCGATGGCCACGTGGTACGGCATGATCAGGTGCGCATCAGCAGAAAGCAGCAGGCGGGACGTGTCCACGCCGCGCTCTTCCAGGCCTGCCAATTCGGTCAACAACACACCCGGGTCGACGACGACACCGTTACCGATGACGTTGTTGACGGCGGGGGTGAGGATTCCGGACGGGATGAGGTGCAGTGCGAACTTGTCACCGTTCGGCAGAACCACGGTGTGTCCGGCGTTGTTACCGCCCTGGTATCGCACGACCCACTGAAGCTGCTCGCCCAGTAGATCTGTAGCTTTGCCCTTACCTTCGTCGCCCCACTGGGCGCCGATCAGGACGATTGCCGGCATGACGTTGTCTCCTACGGTCGACGTGCAGCAGTTGTCCCGCCGCATTGGTACTGCCTGGCTTCCGCGCACATGATGCAGCGCCGAACTGTTGCAGTGACCGAAGGAGCAGTCTAGCCCAGAGCATCAGACCAGACCTGACGGTCCAGAATTTGGCCGGTGACCATCACGATTGCGAGTCGACACAGAGACTCGCACTAAGATCGTCGGCAGTGATTCGGACGGCCATTTCAGGGAAGGGTGGCGAGGTCCCACTACCCGTGAAGAAGTCTTGATCGAGCTAGGAGTGGCTTTGACCCCTGTGGTGCTCAAATGTGGCGATTCGCCGGTTCCACTCCCCCTGGGTGAACTCACGTCGTTCACTGTCCCTGAGCTTCCGGAGAAGCAAGACTTCGACGAGGCACTGTCCCAACTGCAGGTCGTGACGGAGCCTCGCTTGATCGTCGTGGGTAACGACGGCGCGTTTGCCGCGGCATTGACGCGGTTGATGCGATTGGAGCGACTCAACGTCGAACTCGCCTACGTCACCGAGAACAGGTCCGACGCAACCGACGCGTACAAACTCGCGACTGGTGCACGAGCTGCGCGCACGGCCTTGAAAGGCACAGTCCACACCGTGCCGCTCATTCGCGACGACGCTGGAATCGCGCTGGTAGGTGCAGCAACTGTCACGGGTCCGGCGGATGCAGACGAACTGATCGGCGAGGCCTACGTCGACGACAACAAGCTGTTCTCCGGCACAGTCCCCGGCATCCGGATAGTGCCGAGCCCCAAGCTCCCCGGGATCAAGGCATCAGTCGACCGCAAGAGCCGCTGGAGCGGGCGACGCTGGCTGGAAGGCCGAGCCATTCAACTGGGCTCGCCGGCAGCGCGACTGGTTCGCGACGGGGTGGCCAACCCACGCGATCTGAAGCGTTCGACCTTCTACCGGCACGACAAGACTTGGTTGTTGGTCAGGTGAGAACCGGAGCAGCACGGTCGGCGGTTCGGCCGAGCCCTGTCTTCCTCGGCGTCGTTGCGATCACTGTCATCGCCGGAATCGTCGCTTGGAACTCGACGTGGGGTTCCATCGCGGGCCGCGCGGGTGTTTTTGTCCTCGTGGTTGCCGGCTGGGTGGTCACGCTCTGCTTGCACGAATTCGCGCATGCCTATCTGGCGTGGCGTCATGGAGACACCGACGTCGAGGCTCGTGGCTACCTGACGCTCAACCCGCTCAAGTACAGCCATCCGATGCTCTCGATCGGTCTGCCGGTGCTGTTCATCGCATTGGGCGGCATCGGGCTTCCCGGCGGCGCCGTGTACCTGCGCACCGGGATGTTCCCGCCCAAGGTGCAGGCCCGAATATCGCTCGCCGGTCCGTTCACGAATGCCGTCGCCGCCGTGATCCTCCTCGTCGTCATACGTACGTACGGCTCATCGGCCGAGCATCTGACGTTCTGGGCAGGCCTCAGTTTCCTGGCCTTCTTGCAGGTCATGGCAACAGTTTTGAACCTGCTCCCAGTCCCGGGTCTGGACGGTTACAACGCGCTGGAGCCCTACCTCGCACCCAACACACGGCACCAACTCGACCAGTTCAAGCCGTACGGACTGCTCCTGCTGGTTGCGCTCCTGTTCGTCCCACAGATCAATGTCGTCTTCTTCGACGCGATCTACTGGATCTTCGAATTGAGCGGTGTGTCCGACTACTACGCCATGCTCGGTAACGCCCTCATGCGTTTTTGGACGTGATCGAGTGCGCTGGAGGAGACTCGTGAGAGTCTGACATTTCAGACATTCATTCTTCTTCAGGGGAGCATCGATGATTGCGACGTCATTTCAGTCCGGCGGAGTGGAGTACACCCTCACGCGGGCCGAGATTCGACACGTGGAGGCACTGATCGACTTGCTCGCCGACGACCCGATCGGCAGCACCCGGGAGACGACCAACCCCGAAGCCCGAACGATCTACGAGGACGCGTTCAAGCGAATCGACGAGGATCCGGCTCAACTTCTCGTCACCGTTCTGGTCGGCGACGCGGTAATCGGCACAATGCAATTGACCTTCATTCCGGGTATGAGCCGGATGGGTGCCACGCGACTGCAGATCGAAGCTGTTCGCGTCCACGAGGACTACCGAAGTAAAGGCATCGGCAGTTCGATGATCCGATGGGCCTGCGAAGAAGGTGCCCGGCGCGGCGCGTTTCTGGCGCAGCTCACCTCGGATCAAACTCGCAAGGAAGCTCACGACTTCTACGAGCGACTCGGATTTGTGGCCTCCCATGTCGGGTTCAAGAAGTCACTGAGCTGACGCCCTGCCACAAAACTCCCAAACGCGGGGACTCCCAAACGCGAGCTCGAGCACCGGGGCGTAGAGGTGCCCCGGTGCTCACGTCTTCAGTTGTCGCGGTTCACGCCGCTGTGGGTGGGCTGTTCCCGCCGATCGGCTGTTGATACGGATCAACCGACATCGGCGGATAGAACACCGTCTTCCGATCCGGACCGATCTCCACCCGCCACTCCATGTGGTGCAGCGTCCGATGGTGATGGCCGCACAACAAGATCAGATTGTCGAGATCTGTTGGGCCACCATCGTTCCAGTGAACAATATGATGAGCATCGCACCACCCCGACGGAGTCCCGCACCCCGGAAACGCACACCCACCATCCCGAACCGCCAACGCCCGCCTCTGCGGCACCGTCGCTGTTCTCGCTTCCTTACCGCAGTCGAGCGGAACACCATTCTCGTCCAACAAGATCCGCGTCACGGTGCAGTCGCACGCCAACATCCGCGCAGTGTCGATACTGATCGGGCCCACCCAATCCGCCCACGCAAACCCGAGTTCCTCCGTCGACGGCAGGAGGTCTTTCAAAGCCTGCAGATCCGTCATGTCTTTCGCGGACGCGGTAACGGTGATGTGCGGTTTCACCCCGCCCTCGATCGGACCCAACCCCGCTCGCTCGTACCGCCGCAGTAGTTCGCAGAACCCGTCCGCCCGTCGTAATGCCGGCGTACGCGTGTCCTTCACGCCGTCCTTCTCCGGTATCGGCGCAGACAGGCTCGACAACAACGTGATCAGACGCGCCCCGTTCACCGCATCCAGATCACCCTTCACGGTTACTCTGCCGTACAGGCCCTTCGACGCGTAGAACTCGTTCCGCTCCGAATCTTCCCCGACCGGAACGCCGTCCTCACGCTTGCCGTACTGCTTCTCGATCCGCCGGATCGCCGCCCGCACCGCATCACAATCCGCGATGTTCTTCGATGCCAACCCCAACAGGATCCCGCGGGCCTTGTCCACATCCGCCGGCGTCATGTTCTTCGGCGGATGCTGACAGAATGACGCCACCTGACGGGCTTTCAACGCATCCACGTCACCGCGATGAAACGCATCCGCCACAACAGGCTCGAGCAGAAGCAACCGCGCCAGACTGGCCAACAGGCTGCACTCACCGATCTCCAGATTCGTCGAACCATGCAACCATTGTGCGATCGCCCGAAAACCCTTCCCGCCGAGAACCTCACGGGAAAACATCTCCACGATCAGCAACACCATCCGCGACTGCAACTCGTGCCGGGCGCGCACCAGATCCAGAACCTCACCCTTGAGGTCCTCGCCATCCAGCTGCCACGCATCCCGACCGCCCATGCTCAAAGTTTAATCGAACATACTTTCGATAACCAGAGACAAACCGGACAACTTCAAGAAGACCTACACTCGAGAGCTGGTGAGATGCATCGCTATTCGCGCAACCGCCGACGCGATTCGTTGACAGAGACTCGCAACTCCCCCAAAGGCACTTCACGACCCGACTCACTGCGCACCTCGACGCGAACGCGCTCACCAGTAGCGTCGTCGGCCACCTCCAACGGTCCACCTTTTCCGCCGTGCAGATACTTGTCGCCCCACTGCATCAGCGCGAGAACCGCCGGCAGCAGGTCACGGCCCTTCTCGGTGAGCACGTACTCGTGCCGCGTCCGCTTTCCAGGCTCCTTGTACGGCACACGCTCGAACAGTCCCGCCTCAGTGAGTTCTTTCAGCCTCGCCGACGCAACCGCCTCGGTGATGCCGACTCGCGACGCGAAGTCGTCGAAACGCGTTGTGCCGTAATAGGCCTCTCGCAGAATGAGCATCGCGGATCGAGTGCCGACCACTTCCATGGCCCGCCCGATCGAACAGTGCGTGGCCCGCCAGGCGTCGCGATCTTCGAGCACTCCGGTCAGTCGTACAGCGTCCATGCAATTCACCATACCCCCTGGCTTGCCATAACCATAGCCAGAGTCTAGATTGCTGACTATGGAACTTCATAGCCAGCCGGTGCGGACCGGACCCCTGCTCGCGATACTGTCGGGGGCGCCGTTTGTCGCCAGCCTCGATCTTTTTGTGGTCAACGTGGCCTTCGGCGACATCGCCAAGAGCTACCCGGGTCACTCGCTCGGCGAGTTCAGTTGGATCCTCAACAGCTACGCGATCGTCTACGCCGCACTGTTGATACCCCTCGGACGCTGGGCGGACAGGATCGGGCACAAGCGCGCCTTCATCGCCGGCCTCGCACTGTTCACCCTCGCCAGCGCCGCCTGTGCCTTCAGCCCGTCCTTGTGGGCACTGGTGGCCTTCCGTATCGTCCAGGCAGTCGGTGCCGCTGCGCTCACCCCGGCCAGTCTCGGGCTTCTGATCAATGCGCTTCCCGCCGCGAAACGTCAATCCGGCGTTCGCATCTGGGCAGCCGCCGGCGCTGCAGCAGCTGCATTCGGCCCTGTCGTGGGCGGCATCCTCGTAGAGGCCTCGTGGCGCTGGGTCTTCCTGATCAATGTTCCAGTGGGCATCGTGTTGCTCTACTTCGCAGTCCGACTCGTACCGGATACAACACACAAGGACCCCGATGCCGGTATCGACTTCGTCGGCGCTGCCCTCCTCACCGTCGGAATCGGCTCTCTCGCCATGGCACTCGTCCAGGGTCCGGACTGGGGATGGACCGACAATCGCGTTCTGATTGCCTTCGCCGTGGCCGCCGTGACACTACTCTCGTTCTGGTGGAGCAACTCTCGTCACCGGACTCCGTTGATTGCTCCGGATCTTCTGAAGATCCGCTCGTTTGCCTGGTCCAACGTCACCGCCATCCTGTTCAGCGCAGCATTCGCCGCGGGTCTTCTCTCGAACATCCTGTGGCTCCAGGAAGCCTGGGGATACTCCGCTCTGCGAACCGGTTTCGCCGTCTCACCGGGTCCGCTTCTCGTTCCGCTGTTCGCCATCGCCGGCGGATCGCTGACGCGGAGGTACTCGGCGGGACGCGTCGCCGCACTCGGCAGCCTTCTGTGGGCAGTCGGAACCGTACTCGTTCTCGTCTCGGTTGATACGACGCCCAACTACGCGACCGGACTCCTACCAGGCTGGATCATCGCCGGGATCGGTGTCGGCCTTGCCCTGCCGACCATCCTGTCGCAGGCCACGGCGGATCTGGCACCTGCCAGATCGGCCACCGGTAGCGCAATCGTCAGCATGAGCCGACAGATCGGAACCGTTCTCGGCGTGAGCGTTCTGATCGCGGTTCTCGGCTCTGCTGTCGACTACGACACCTTCCGCCAGGCCTGGTGGGTGATCTTTGGCGTCGCGCTTGTGTCTGCCCTGGCATCACTGGGAATGACGCCTGCGACCACACCCACCCCGGTTGTCCCTGCTGAATCCGCCATCCCTGAAAGGAATTTGTCATGAGAGACGCAGTTATCGTCGAAGCCGTTCGCACTCCGATCGGCAAGGGAAAGGCGAACGGCGCCCTGCACGGCATCAACGCCGTCGACCTCCTCGCCCACAGCCTCAAGGCGGTAGTCGAACGCACTGGAATCGATGCAGCATTGATCGACGACGTCATCGGTGGAGCGGTAAGCCAAGTCGGTGAACAGAGCCAGAATGTCACTCGCACTGCCCTTCTCGCCGCAGGCTACCCTGAGTCGGTACCGGGAACCACCGTCGACCGACAGTGTGGAAGTAGCCAACAAGCAGTTCATTTTGCCGCTCAGGGCGTCATTGCCGGTGCGTACGACATCGTTGTCGCTGCCGGAGTCGAGTCGATGAGCCGAGTCCCTATGGGCTCGAGCAGCATCGGGCGCGAATCACTCGGCGTGGGTTTCGAAGAGCGCTATCCGGACGGTCTGGTACCGCAGGGCATCAGCGCCGAATTGATTGCCGCCAAGTGGGGACTGAGCCGCACCCAACTCGACGAGTTCTCGGCGTCGAGTCATCGGAAAGCCGCGCTGGCAACCGAGAGTGGGTACTTCACCAAGGAACTCGCCACGCTCCCGCAGCTGTCGGTCGACGAGGCCATCCGCCCCGGCACCACGGTCGAGACCCTGGCCGGCCTACGGACCGCCTTCGAATCCGACTACTACGCACAGCGATTCCCACAGATCGACTGGTCCATCACCGCGGGCAACAGCAGCCCGCTTTCGGACGGCAGTTCGGCGGTGATGATCACGACCAGTGAGATCGCCGCGAAACTCGGCCTCACCCCGAAGGCACGATTGCACAGCTTCGCAGTTGCCGGCGACGATCCGCTCTACATGCTCACCGCGGTCATCCCGGCTACACAGAAGGTCCTGGCCCGTGCGGGATTGACGGTCTCGGACATCGATCTGTTCGAGGTCAACGAGGCCTTTGCCCCCGTCGTCCTGTCGTGGGCAGCGGACACCGGCGTCGACCTGTCCAAGGTGAACGTCCACGGCGGCGCCATCGCGCTCGGCCACCCACTGGGCGGCAGCGGAACGCGGATCATGACCACCCTGGTCAACGCGATGGAGCAGCGCGGCGCGCGCTACGGACTCCAGACCATGTGCGAGGCAGGTGGGTTGGCAAACGCGACCATCCTGGAGCGTCTGGGCTGAGCGATCCCCGATGGACGGCATTCCGACATCAGTGACCGAGTGCCGTCCATTCGGGATCCGGCTTGCGCGCAACGACCCGAAACACGATTCCGCCCCGGCCGCTGCGCTGCACCTCGTCGATCAGGAAACCGGCGTTTTCGAGGTATTCAACCGGTTGACGGGTGAGATGATCGGCACCGAACCGAACAAAAAGCGGTTCGACGACCTTCATCAACGTACGAGCAACAACGTTCTTGCTCGGTCCGTGCTCGGCGAGGACGAATCGACCACCGGGTACCAGGACTCGAAATGCTTCGTTCGCAACTCGGTCCGGATCGGGGATCGTGCAAAAGGCGTAGGTCGAGACCAACGTGTCCACGCACTCGTCGGGAACATCGAGTGCTTGCACGTCTCCGAGTCGTAGGTCGACTTCGGTCTTCACTCCCTCGGAGACCTTGAGCCTGGCCTGATCGAGCATCGCAGTCGAGATGTCCACGCCGATGACGTAATCGACGTCGTCTCCGTAGAGAGGCAGGTTCAGTCCGGTACCCACGGCGATCTCGACCACGCGGCCATGCGCCTGGTCCACGGCCCATTTCCGGGCGTCACCGAGCACAAAGCGTTCGAAGCGCCCGATCTGTCGGTCGTAGTGCGCCGCCATTGCGTCGAAAGTCTTGGCGACCTGTGCAGTGTCTGGTTCACGCATAGTGCCCCGTTTCGATCGATCTTCTGTGCAGTCTTACACGCGAGCACCGGGTCGGGAAGACCTTTCGTGACGAAGGGCAACCGACCTCGCGAGGTCGTCCCTGACGGATGCCCCCGGTATCGTTCCAGGTGACCTGACCTCACCTACGACGATCATGGATAGAGACCTCGTGCGATCAAGTAACTGCGTCACCGGTTCGGTCCGGCCACCTTTTTCCACTGATTCCACTGGAGGTCTGTGATGGCCGGCGGACTCTTCGCCCTGCTCGACGACGTCGCAGCCCTGGCTCGTATGGCTGCCGCCTCGATCGACGACGTTGCCGCCGCAACCGGTAAGGCGACCGCCAAAGCTGCCGGCGTGGTCATCGACGACGCAGCCGTCACGCCGCAGTACGTCCGTGGGCTCGCAGCCGAACGCGAGTTGCCCATCATCAAGCGCATCGCCATCGGATCGCTGCGCAACAAGCTGCTGATCATCCTTCCGATCGCTCTGCTGCTGAGTCAGTTCCTCCCCTGGCTGCTGACGCCACTGTTGATGGTCGGCGGCTGTTACCTCAGCTACGAAGCGGTTCACAAGATCTGGGGTGCAATCTTCGGCCACGGTGACCACCACGAGGCCGCTGACGAGCATCCTCGCGACGAAGAAGCAGTGGTTTCGGGCGCCGTCCGCACCGACCTGATCCTGTCCGCCGAGATCATGGTGATCGCACTCAACACCATCGCAGGCGAAGGCTTCTGGAGCCGATTGGTGATCCTTGCCGTCGTGGCGGTCGTCATCACCGTGGTCGTCTACGGAGTCGTCGGACTGATCGTGAAGATGGACGACATCGGATTGAAGATCGCCGAGACGTCGTCTGGCTTCACCCACAAGGTCGGCCGAGGCCTCGTTCGCGGCATGCCTCACGTGATGTCAGTGCTCTCGGTGGTGGGTACCGCCGCGATGCTGTGGGTCGGTGGCCACATCCTGTTGGTCGGCATCGACGAACTGGGCTTCCACCCGCTCTACGACGCCGTTCATCACGGCGAAGAAGCAGTCAGAGACATCGCCGGAGTCGGTGGCGTGTTGGCGTGGATCGTCAACACACTTGCGTCGGCGGCACTGGGTCTGGTGGTCGGCGCCATCATCGTCGCAGCTCAACTGGGTATCACTCGCCTGCTCGCAAAGCGTTCTGCAACGGCCTAGTCACTGCGAGTGTGGCGGAGCACCATCTGCTCCGCCACAGCCCGCAGTCCTTCACGCAACGACCGTGGCTCGAGCACTTCGACGTCCGCTCCCAAACCGATCAACTGCGAGAGCGCGACAGCTTCGCTCTCGAGTTTCAGCTCGGCACTCACCCATCCGTCGTTGTCCTCTGGCCCTACTTCGACTGCAGCGGCAAGCTCGCCCACCACATCGGGGAGCCGGCGCCTGCCCTCTGGTGTCAATCGCACGCGACACTCGAAGCGAAGCAGCGACCGGTCGAACTCGGCCATCGACGCCGCCCACCACGACGGCAGGTCGAAATCCACCGGCCGAGTGAACGAATCATCTTCTACCACGGCATTTTTGATGCGCCCGACTCGAAACGACAGCGTTCGACCGTTCATCCCCGCCACCAGATACCAAACACCGGCTTTGATGACCAGACCCAGCGGATCGACCGTCCGCTCGCGATCGCGATAGGCGAAGCGCAGTCGACGCGAGTCCAGCACAGCGGATGTGACGATCGGAAGCGCAGAGATGTCGTCGACGCCGCCGAACCAACCCGGAACGTCCACGAGAATGCGGTCCTGCCACAGTCGTGCACTCTCGCGCAGGGGACCGGGCAGGGAGCGGAGCAGTTTGGCCCCCGCCGAACCGACGGCGTCTGATCGTCCGAGATCTGCAGCGATGGACGGCACACCCAACAGCATGAGTGCGGACGTCTCGTCGTCCGTCATGCCGGACAACTTGGACTGCCATCCGTCGAGCAGACGGATGCCACCACCGGGGCCGCTCTCGGTCCAGATCGGCACACCGGCAGCCGACAACGAGGCCACGTCGCGGTAGATCGTCCGCACTGACACACCGAACTCGTCGGCCAACTGCTCGGCGACGACGCCGCGACTCCCCTGCAAACGCAGCATGAGTTGGAGTAACCGCGCGGATCTCATGGACCGAACATTACCGAGAATCACTGACAGAAGTTGTCAGGAATAGGGGTGCACAATGACCGTCATGGTCACCTGGAAGCAGTTCTCCGAAGAAGTACCCGCTCTTGCCGACGCGGTCCAAGCACGATTCAAAGCCCACAAGCATCACGTCCTCGCAACGCTGCGCAAGGACGGTTCACCACGGGTCAGCGGCACCGAAGTCGAAATCCTCGATGGGCGTCTGGTGCTCGGTTCGATGTTCGGCGCACTCAAGGCGAAGGACCTCATCCGTGACGGGCGCTACGCCCTCCACAGCAATCCCGGCGAACACACCATGGAGGGCGGTGACGCGAAGATCGCCGGAATCGCACGCGAGGTGACCGGCGACGAGTTCGAAGCCGTGCTCGCAAGCTACACCTACGAGGTTCCGAAGCCTCTGCACCTCTTTGTCCTCGACATCGACGAGGTGGTGCACACGACTGTCGACGACGAACACATGTATGTCGACCTCTGGAAGCCGGGCAAAGATATCACCCGCTTCACCAAGTGACGTTCTTCTCGCAGTGCTCTCCGTTGGCACACGATTCCACCTGGACGGTGGCGTGGGAAAGACCGTGACTCTCGAGGACGGTGCGCGCGGATTCCAGAACATTCGACGAATTCGCGTCACTGGTCAGGTGGACCGTGGCGACATCCATGCCGGTGGTGAGAGTCCAGACATGTAGGTCGTGGACACCCATCACGCTCGGCAGCGCCGCCAGGTCGGCCTCGACCGCTTCGACGTCGACGTCGGCCGGCGACGCCTGCGTCAGAATGCGCAGCGATGCTGCGGCCAGTTTGATCGCACGCGGCACCACCCACAGCGAGATGAGAACACCGACGACGACGTCTGCCCACGTCCAGTTGAACAGCAGGACAAGGCCACCGGCGATCAGAACGCCGACGCTACCGACGGCGTCGGCAAGCACTTCGAGGTAGGCGCCACGCACGGCCAGGCTGTCCTTGGAATCGCCGCGCAGCATCAGCATCACGACGATGTTCGCGGCCAGGCCGGCGGCCGCCGTGATGATCAGGGCGCCGCCCGGGATCTCGGGTTCGTTACCGATGCGGCCGATTGCCTCGTAGAAGACCCAGGCGGCGACGGCCAGCAGCATCACCGCATTGGCCATGGCGGTCAGCACTTCGGCGCGGTGCCAACCGAAGGTCCTGGCCGCGGTGGTGCTGCCCCTCTTCGCGAGCAGCAGCGCCGTCAGTCCCATGGCCATACCCACCACGTCTGTGAGCATGTGACCGGCGTCGGCAAGCAGAGCCAACGAGTTGATCAGGATGCCGACCGTGGCCTCGAGCACGAGGAACGCAACGAGGATCGCAAGCGCGATCGCCATTTTTCTGATGCGTTGCGGTGACGGTCCTACGCCGACCGAATCTGCTGCCGAGTGGCCATGTGAATGACCGTGCCCTGCTCCCATTTGTCCTGTTCCCTCCCAAGTCCTTCTCAGAGCATATGCATACATTCGCATACATACAACGAGTTGCTCAGTGAGCGGGAAACGGCAGAGGTCAGTGATCCGGCTCGTAGGCGGGATGAGGCACGGTGGGCGGCAGAGTGGCGATCGACGAGATTCGCTTCATGCCCGCGACCTGCAACAGGTCGACGACCAGCGATCGAATCTGGGCGAACACCACCGTCGAGGACAGGCCTGCGTTCTCCACTATCGCCGGTTTCAGTTCCTTCGCCACCGAGCGCAGGACGCGCGCTGCTTCGGCCTGATCAGGCTGCTCCCCCGGCTCCGCCAGGATCATGTCCTCGAGAACTTCGACGGCTTTCGACAAGCGCTCGACCTGAGCCACCAGACGCGGATCGAGGATCTCGTCGTCCCTGACCAACGTCAACGAACGACGCGCGAGCACTCGAATGTTGCGCATCGCGTTGTCGATGGGATCGGCTGTCGCCATGAGCCTTTCGAGGCGAGGCCGACTGTTCCAGTACAGCGGGGAGATTCGGCTGATCTCCCTCCCGCCGAGAAGGTTACTGCGCAACCCGTCGATGGCACCCTGAGTTGCGCGCGCCTTCTGCAGTGCCTTCACGATCGGGTCCGGGTCATTCGCGACGAGGCCGTCTGCCACCAATTGCAGTACCTCGGAAGCTGTTCCGAGGATTGATGCAGCATCCTTGCGCGCGCGTCGTACCGGGTGGGTGGGGATGATCGCGACCACCGCGATACCCACCAGACCACCGACAAGGGCATCGATCATGCGATCGGGACCGCCGCTGCCGCCCGGCGGGATCAGCGTCGCCACCAGCACAGCCGAGTTTCCCGCCTGCATGGAGAAGATCGGCCCGCTGTTGAGAAGCACCGCGACGGACATCGCCAGCACGACAACCAAACTGATCTGCCACGGTCCGCTCCCGATACCGGAGATGATCAGATCACCGATTCCGATACCGACCGTGACTCCCGCAACCAACTCGAACGAGCGTCGTAGTCGTGCACCCAACGACAGACCGAGCGAGACCACAGCGGCAATCGGCGCGAAGAACGGCGCGTGGTGCCCGATCACCGTGGTGGCAACCCACCACGCCAATCCGGCCGCCAAGGCACATTGAATGATCGGTAGCGCCGACGTCTGAAGCCGACGCACCGATTTGCGAGCCCGGTCCTTGATGCCGGCCCGGCTCGGACGGAAACTGCTAACCGAGGCCAAGCGCTTCGGCGGCGTTGGGATCGCAGTCTTCGAGCAGATCGAGGCAACGCGCGTACTCGTCGGCTTCGCCGATCGTCTTCGCGGCCTTGGCCAGGACTGCGACGCAACGCAGGAAACCACGGTTCGGTTCATGGCTGTAGGGCACGGGACCGAAACCCTTCCAACCGTTGCGACGCAGTTGGTCCAGTCCGCGGTGGTATCCGGTACGCGCGTAGGCGTAGGCCGTGATGGTTTCGCCCTTGTCCAGGGCAGCCTCGGCCAGGTAGGCCCACGCAATGGAGGCAGTGGGGTGGTCGGCCGCTACCTGGGCCGGTTCAGCGTGGTTGAGCAGTGCCGATTCCGCGTCGTCGTCGCCGGGAAGCAGAGTGGGCTTGGGTCCGAGCAGGTCACCGAATTGGGTCATGCGCTCATTGTGCCCGCTACGCCTTTCTGCCACAGGACCGCCTCGCCGACGGTCGGAGTTATGCAGGCTACATACCGGTCGTTACCCTGACATGGTCATTGCTGCATAAGACCGAAGGGTTACCCGTGCCGGACTCGAAAGACGACAACTCGAAAAAGAGCGCAGCCCCGAACGGTGCGCCCGAGAAGTCGGCCCCGACCGAACCTGCGACTGTGGCGATCCAGAAGGCAGACAAGAACTCGAAGGCGGACAAGGCCTCGAAAGCGGACGGCGACGCCAAAGCTGCCAGCGCACCAACCGTCGCGATCCCCAAGGCAACTCAGGCACCCACAGCAGCACCGACACCCCAGCCCAAGCCGGAGCCCGCCACCGTCGCGATTCCGAAAGCCGCGCAGCCGACACCACCACCACCACCCCGGCAGGCTCCGACCCCACCACCACCGCAGCGCGCTGCGCCTCAACCGCAGCAGCGCGCCGCGCCTCAACGTGTGGGTGTCGCAGCGACCCCACCGCCGGCTCAGCCGATGCCGACTCGCATCGAGCCCGCCGCGCCGGAGAAGACCAAGCGCAGCGGCAAGGGCTGGTACATCGCGGCAGCAGCGGCCGGCGTCGCCGTCCTCGCGGCGATCGGCGTCGCCGTATTCGTCTCGTCCAACAGCGGTAGCGGTGAAAGCTCACCCGAAGCTCAGGTCCAGACCGCCATCTCGACGTACGTCGACGCTCTGCAGACCGGCGATCTGGCAACACTGCGAACGTCGACCTGTGGGGCGTTGGGCGAGTACTACCGCACCATTCCCGACGCAGCGTTCGCGCAGGTCCACGACAATGCCGTCGCGCAGAAGACGATCCCGCAGGTCGGAGCCGTCGACGCGGTGCGCATCACCGACGACACCGCGATCGCTCAGGTCCAGGCAAGTTTGCCGAGCACGGGCGAGCAGTCGTGGCGCACGTTCGACCTCGAGCGCCAGGACGGCACGTGGAAGGTCTGCGATCCCAGCAAGTAGGTACCTGAACAGAAAATGCGCGCCGGGGAGAATTTCGCCGGCGCGCATTTTGTTCTGTGAAGCGCAGTTGTGAAACCGATCAGCCTGCCGACACCGAGCGTCCGGCCGACTTCAGGTCGTTGCACGCCTCGACGACGCGAGCCGTCATGCCGGCTTCGGCCTTCTTGAGGTAGCTGCGCGGGTCGTATGCCTTCTTGTTTCCGACCTCGCCGTCGACCTTGAGGACGCCGTCGTAGTTGGTGAAGAAGTGTCCGGCGATCGGACGGGAGAACGCGTACTGGGTGTCGGTGTCGACGTTCATCTTGACGACGCCGAAGTTCAGCGAGTCCTCGATCTCCGACTTCAACGATCCCGATCCACCGTGGAAGACGAAGTCGAAGGGCTGCGAACCGGAAGCCAGGCCGAGCTTGGCAGCGGCGACCTTCTGGCCCTCTTCGAGAACCTCGGGCTTGAGCTTGACGTTGCCCGGCTTGTAGACGCCGTGGACGTTGCCGAAGGTGGCGGCAAGGAGGTACTTGCCCTGTTCGCCGATGCCCAGAGCATCGACCGTCTTCTCGAAGTCTTCGCTCGAGGTGTAGAGCTTGTCGTTGATCTCGGCTTCGACGCCGTCTTCTTCACCGCCGACGACACCGATCTCGACCTCGAGTATGATGCGTGCAGCCTTCGAGAGGGCGAGCAGTTCCTTGGCGATGGCCAGGTTCTCGTCGATCGGGATAGCCGAGCCGTCCCACATGTGCGACTGGAACAGCGGGTTACGACCGGCGTCGACGCGCTCCTGCGAGATCGCGAGCAGCGGACGCACGTAGGTGTCCAGCTTGTCCTTCGGGCAGTGATCGGTGTGCAGCGCGATGGTGACGTCGTACTTTGCCGCGATCACGTGTGCGAACTCGGCGAGCGCAACAGCGCCGGTGACCATGTCCTTGACACCCAAACCGGAACCGAACTCGGCGCCGCCCGTCGAGAACTGGATGATGCCGTCACTGCCGGCGTCCGCGAAGCCCTTGATGGCTGCGTTGATGGATTCGGAGCCGACACAGTTGATGGCGGGGAAGGCAAAGGAATGCTCCTTGGCCCGACCAAGCATCTCGGCATAGACCTCGGGAGTTGCGATAGGCACGGCGGGAGTCCTCCATATACGTGTCGTTCGGAGCGCTCGGCGATGTGAAAGCGCTTCGTGTGGTCCTAGCAGTATGGCAAGTCCGACTCGTCACGTCTCTTTGCGGTCTCGGCCCGCCGCCACCGACGCGATGACCTGCGGTGGTGGGAAACACTCAGATTCGGCCGGTACTCTGGCCACCGTGAATGTGCAGGCAGCAACTGAATCCGTGACGAACCTGGCCTTGCTGCCCGGCTTCCTCGATCCCGTGAACCTCTTGAATTCCTTCGGAACGTGGGTTCTGGTGGGATTGCTTCTGGTGGTCTTCATCGAATCAGGCCTGCTGTTTCCGCTCTTGCCCGGCGATTCGCTCCTCTTCACCGCAGGGCTGATCGCGGCGTCCAAGTCCACCGAGATCGAACCGTTCGCGCCGCTGTGGGTGCTCCTGGTGACCATTCCGATCGCCGCGATTCTGGGTGACCAAGTCGGGTTCTACATCGGCGCCAAGGGCGGAACTGCCCTGTTCAAGACGGACGACGCGCGGTTCTTCAAGAAGAAGTACATCGACGAGTCACACGCCTTCTTCGAAAAGCACGGCCCGATCACCATTATCCTGGCTCGGTTCGTGCCGATCGTGCGTACTTTTGCTCCGGTTGTCGCCGGCGCTTCGAAGATGAAGTACTCACTGTTCCTGACGTACAACATCGTCGGCGGCATCCTGTGGGGTGCCGGCGTGACTTTGCTCGGCTACCTCCTGGGGCAGATCGAATTCATCCGCGACAATGTCGACTACATCTTCATCTTGATCGTCCTGGTGTCGGTTCTGCCGATCGTCTTCGAAATCGGGAAGCGAATTCTGGCGTCGAGACGTGGTGAAACGGCGAATACTTCCACTACGGACAATTCGACGGTGACAGTCCCCGAAGACCCCACCCCCTGATTGCAGAACGAGGCGAAGAACTGACGACGATGACGCTCGCATCCGGCAGTTTCTCCCCGCTCGAGACTGCCGGGCCTCTGTTGGTCTGGATCATCGTCGTCACGTTCGTCTTCATCGAGTGCGCGATCATCCTCGGGTTGTTTCTCCCCGGTGATTCGCTTCTGATCACAGCCGGAATCGTTCTTGCCGGCCACGAATCCGGCGCGGGCCACGTGTGGGCGTTGTCTGTCGGTGCGATGATCGCGGCCATTGCCGGCAACCAGGTCGGGTACGTCATCGGCCACCGGACCGGCAATCACATCAAAGCCCGTAAGGGCGGCAAATACTTCACCGAGAAGAACCTGCACCGCGTGAACATCCTGTTGGAAAAACACGGGTTCTGGGCGGTCCTGATTGCTCGCTGGGTTCCGTGGGTGCGCACCCTGTGCCCGATGGTCGCGGGCGCAGCCAAGATGAACCACACGCGCTACACCATCGCGAGCACCATCGGCGCGATCATCTGGGCGCCCGTGCTCCTGCTGCTCGGTTTCTACGGTGGCTCGTTCCTCGATCGCGTGCCGTGGTTGCTGCCCGCCGTGCTGATCGTGATGATGGTCAGCTTGGTCATCGGTACTGCGCTGGGAATCTGGCAGTACCGCAAGGAGATGGCCCGACCGGCCGAAGACGTCGAGGTCGAAGAAGTCCTCGACTAGAAGCTGACTGCTCAGTGCAGGTGTCCCTGGTCCCACGCCGGCAGCGGGTCCTCGTAGCGAGTCCATGCCCGCGGTCCTTCGCGTAGTTCGTCATCGGTCAGCAGAGCCGGATTGAGGATTCGTGACGGCGCCGCCGGGTCCAGTTTCACTCCGATGAACACGATCTCCTGCCCTGGCACCTCCGCCGCCGACGCCCACAGCTGAGCCGGTTCGATGACGAGGTTGGGGCCTGCCTGCGACCAGATCGCGGCGAACTCGGGCCGACTGGCGATCCAGCAGAATCCCTTGCTCCGCAGGAGTCCGGCGAACTGACCGAGCGCGGCCTCGAGTCGCGCCGGATGAAAGGGTCGCGAGGCGCGGTATGTGACGCTGCGTATTCCGTATTCCTCGGTTTCCGGGGTGTGCCCACCGGCCAGTTCCTCGTCCCAACCGGGTACCTGCGCAGCAAGTTCCGGGTTGTAGAGACCGGTTTCGAGGACACGGTCGAGGGTGACGTTGCCGTGATCTGTTCGAATCAGTTGAGCGGTGGGGTTGAGCCTACGAAGCGTTGCCTCGACGGTTCCTGCCGCCCGCGGGCTCACCAGGTCGGTTTTGTTCAGCAAGATGACGTCGGCGAACTCCACCTGATCGACCAGGAGATCGGAGATGCTGCGTCCGTCCCCCTCCCCGGCTTCGAGGTTGCGCTCGTCCAGTCGTTCGCCTTTTGCCAGTTCGCCGAGGAAGGTCGACGCGTCCACCACGGTCACCATGGTGTCGAGCTTCGCGAGCGAGCCGAGGCTGAAACCGTCCTCGAATTCCCAGTCGAAGGTGGCCGCCACCGGCATCGGTTCGGAGATGCCGGTGGACTCGATCACCAACTGATCGAATCGCCCCTCTCGGGCCAGGGCGCCGACGGCGTCGATCAGATCCTCACGCAGCGTGCAGCAGATGCATCCGTTGGTCAGCTCGACCAACTTCTCTTCCGTGCGGTCGAGCTGACCCTGGCCCGCGACGAGGGCCGCGTCGATGTTGATCTCGCTCATGTCGTTGACGATGACGGCGACCCTACGGCCATCGCGATTGGCGAGAATGTGGTTGAGGAGTGTGGTCTTGCCTGCGCCCAGAAATCCGGACAGCACGGTTACCGGTAGCTGCTTCATTCCTTAATGGTAACCATTGTCATTATCGACAACAGCGGGCGGGCCTACTGCACTGCAGAGGCACTACCCGAGAACTGGCTCTCGGGCCTCGGCAAACCGAAATGATCACGAAGGGTCGTACCCGTGTATTCAGTCCGGAAAAGACCGCGATCCTGCAGGATCGGGACCACACGCTCGGTGAAGATCTCGAGCCCACCCGGGTAGTACGGCGGCATGACGTTGAAGCCATCAGCAGCACCGCTGGTGAACCATTCCTCGATCGTGTCAGCCACCTGCTCGGCGGTTCCGGCAAACACCCGGTGTCCGCGCGCACCCGCCAAACGATGAAGCAGTCCCCGAACCGTCGGACGCTCACGCTCGACGATGCCGGCGATCACCTGCAATCTACTTTGCTTGTTGTCGGTGACATCACCTGCCGCCGCGAACAATTCGACGGGAACCGGTGCATCCAGTTCCAGATTCCGAACATCGGTCCCGGTGAGTGCACCGAGTTGCGCGAGCCCGTACTCCGGCGAAGTCAACTCGTTGAATTCTCGCTCGAGCGCCTTGGCTTGTTCCTCGGTGTCACCGATGAACGGGCTGATTCCCGGCAGAATCTTGACATGATCGGGGTTGCGCCCGAACTGCGCAGCCCTCGACTTGATGTCGGTGTAGAACGCCTGCGCATCGGAAAGTCTCTGGTGCGCTGTGAAAATCGCCTCCGCATACTGACCGGCAAACGCGCGACCGTCGTTGGACGCACCGGCCTGCACCAGCACCGGGTATCCCTGCGGAGTTCGCGGTGCGTTGAACGGTCCCCGCACCCGCAGATGCCGGCCGACGTAGTTGATCTCGTGAATCTTGTTTCTGTCCGCGTAGATTCCGTTCTCCCGGTCCAGACTGATCGCGTCGTCCTCCCAGCTGTCCCACAACCGCACCACCGCGTCGACGAATTCCCTTGCACGCGAATACCGGTCCCCGTGATCCGGGTGCTTGGCCAGCCCGAAGTTGGCTGCCGCCAGATCCGTACCCGTGGTGACGATGTTCCACCCCGCGCGTCCGTTCGAGATGTGGTCGAGCGAGGCGAACAGCCGAGCCAGGTTGTACGGCTCGTAGTACGTGGTCGACGCCGTCGCGATCAATCCGATTCGCTCGGTCGCCACTGCAATGGCCGTCAACAAGGTGATCGGCTCCAATGTCCCTGCGGGACCGTGCTCGACGTCGCTGCGCAACGCGGGACCGTCGGCGAAGAAGATTCCGTCGAACTTCGCCGCCTCAGCAGTGCGAGCGATCTCCTGGAAATACGTGACGTCGAACAGACGTTCCGGGGTTGTCCACGGATGACGCCACGCCGCTTCGTGATGACCGGCGGGGTGGATGAACGCGTTGAGGCTCAGTTGGCGCGGAGAATCAGACATGCCTGAATGCTGGCAACTGCCGCCGCAGTCCGACAGGGTTAGGGTTCGCGTGATTCCAACTCGGGGTGGGCAGGTCGGTATCGTCACATGGGTGAGCCGCGTAGTTGTAGCCGAGTTCGTACCGTCCGGAGCGACAGCAACTGTTCTTCATCAGTGGTGTGAGGTGTTCGCCGAAGGCCAGCGTCACCTGTCCGGGACTGCGCCGACAGCGACTGCGCTGATGGAAATGATCGAGGCCGAGGACAATTCGGCCGATGTACGGCGTTGGATCGCACGCGACGCCGGCACCGACGAGGTCCTCGGCATCGCCCAGGCACGACGCAACTCGGCCGAAGCCGATCTCGCAGAGTTTCGGATGTACGTGACACCCCACGCGCAGCGACGAGGGGTAGGACGAGCGCTTGCCGAACTCGTCGAAGTCGACATCGCCGGGTTCGGCGTGCGAAGAATCAGAGTGACGGCGCTCGTCGGAAGCGCAGCCGAGCATTTCCTGCGATCGTTCGACGGTCACCGCGTGTTGCTTCGGTTGGCCAACCAGGTTCAGCACCTCAGCCCTCCCACCGCACACAGCACCCGCCCCGGCTATCGAATCGTCAGTTGGCGCAACCGAACCCCGGACGAGCTGATCCACTCCTTCTCGGAGGCATTGAACCGACTCCTCGACGCGCCGGGCGCTGAACTGCAGGTGCCCGAACGTAATTGGGGAGCCGACGAGGTCAGATCGTGGGAACAGAAGATGACGGGTGGCTCTCAAGTACTCCTGGTGTGCTGCGCGGTCGACGACAGCGTCGGCGAAGTAGCCGCAGCGACAGTGGTGACGGTGGACGAACATGACAGCACCCACGCATCGCAGCACGACACCGTGGTACTTCCCCAGCACCGCGGACACGGTCTCGCTCGGTGGGTCAAGGAGCAACAAGCGTCTGTGTTGGCAGCTGAATTTCCCTCGCTGCAAAAGATTTACACAACGGTGAACGCGGAAAACCACCCGATGCTGACCGTCAATCGGAGCCTGGGATACCAGTCCGTTGCGGAGCGGATCCTGGTGGAAATCAGGAGAGCCGAGAGTGCGCCGCACAAGCCTCGGTGACGATCTTCCTCCACAGGAGCGGGTGAGACTGCCAGAAGTTGTGCGCGACACCGTCGACGACCTCGAAACTACCGTTAGGCACGAGCTCGGCCAGTTGCTGCAACTGCCACGACGGGCGAATGTCGTCGGCCGCCGCGAGAAATGTCATGGGCACTGGTGAGTCGGCCAACTGCCGAAACAGCTGTGGTTCATGGATCCATTCGATGAACGATTCTTGAAGCGATTGCCAGACAACAGGTTCCCAAGGTATCTGCGGGTCCGGCTCGATTCCCGCTTCGTACTGCTTCGACCATGTCCGGTCCTTGTGGAGGCCGTGCCCCGCGATGCCGACGACGCCGGACACCGATTCCGGACAGTCGAGTGCGTACCGCACCGCCAAGTCGGATCCCCACGAGTGCCCCAGCACGACCCAACTGTCGATCTCGAACGTGCGTCGGACGAGTTCGAGGTCCGCAACCGCCTGCGCCATCGTATGAGCGCCGCCACCGGACCGGCCGACTCCGCGTGGCTCAGGGCACCACGCGCGCATTCCTTCCGGAACCAGCTCGTCGTGAGCAAGATAGTGAACGCATCCCGGGCCGCCGGAGAGAACCAGAACGTCCGCCCCTGCCCCACCGACATCGATGTGAAGACGTACGCCGTCCGTGTCGACCGCGTGCCGGGATTCCATGAGGGAAAAGCCTAACGCTTACGCGGGTATCCAGCCGCCGAGACGACAAATGCCGCCTCCATGAGCATCCACCCACCTACCTGCACCGAGAGGTCTCGCTCGGGCACGCTCGACGAGCGCACGGTTCCGGCGGCGAAGGTGGCGATGTCGCCGGACAGACTCGGCAACTGAGCATCCTTGGTCCAGTCGTGCCCGAACAGCGGCAGACCTTCGATCTGCAGTCTGTTGTTCCAGGCCGCTTCCGCGGAGGACAGAACGATCTGCGCTGCGAGTTCGCGCGCTCGCAGGTCCTCGTGAGTCTCCCAGGACAGGTTCACCACCACGAACGCGAGGTAGCGAGCCAGGATTGCGTTGAACAGTCCGCCGTCGCCTCCGCCACCGCCCGTGATGACTCCGTACTCGGTCATGCCGTCGTACACGGCGTCGACGAGTTTGTGGACTCGCTCGCGGTGGCGCGGTTCGCCCAATCGTGTCGACAACTCGGTTTCCAACCCCAGCGTGACGCCCTGACAGTACGAATAGATCGCGCGCTCGAGGGTGCCGTCGCGGCGGATACCGTCGAAGATCAGTCCGGAGTCCGGATCCCGCAGCGTCTCGTCGATCCAGTCGGCCGTTGCCTGCGCACGCCAGAGTTTTCCGGTGCGCGCCAGCATGATTCCGGCGGGTCCGTTTGCCGGCGTGTTGTAGAAATCGGAGCCTTTGCACCACGGAATACCGCCGCCGTCGGCCGGGGACCACGAATCGAAGAGTTGCGATTCGAGCGCCTGAACCGCGGTTCGGTGATCGACCGAGAACATGCGTTGCGCACGTTCGAGCGAGAGGCCCAGCCACGCCATGTCGTCGTAGTAGTTGTTGGTCCACGCCGAGACGTTGCGGACCCGCACACTGCGGGCAACCTTCGCGACCCGGCGACGACGCTTGGGCGTCGGGTCACGTTCGAGCGCGTCGATCGCAGTGTCGAGCAGGTGTGCTTGCCACCAGTAGTGCCACGGCTTGAACATCCGCTCGCGCCGAACAGCAGGCCAGGCAACCACGCCGAGTGCTGTCCGGGGCATTCCCCACAGGCGCCGAAGGTGACGACTGACTATCGCGCCCTCAGCCGCATCGGCTCGCTCTGCCCACACTTCCTGCATAACTACCTATCCTGTCTGGTCGAGGCGCTACGCGCTAGCCGGAATTCGCGAGCGAGATCAGCGGGAATCGGCGAGATCGGCATGCTCACGTACCCACGCGTGCATCGCAATGCCGGCCGCGACACCGGCGTTGATACTGCGAGTCGACCCGAATTGTGCGATCGAGACCGTCATGGACGCAACCTCTTTCGCATGATCGGTCACTCCGGGCCCTTCTTGACCGAACAGCAGGATGCACTCTCGCGGCAGGCTTGCCGTTTCCAGCGGCACCGACCCCGGGGTGTTGTCGACGGCCACGATCGTGAGTGAATTCTCACGGGCGTACTCGACGAGCTCGCTGATGTCGGCGTGGTGAACGATGTGTTGGTATCGATCGGTCACCATGGCACCCCGCCGATTCCAGCGCCGACGCCCCACGATGTGGACCGCGGCCGCGGCAAACGCGTTGGCCGTGCGGACCACCGTGCCGATGTTGGCGTCGTGCGCGAAGTTCTCGATGGCGACATGCATCGTGTGACGGCGCGAGTCGATATCCGCGACTATCGCTTCCCGCGTCCAGTACCGATACTCGTCCAAGACGTTTCGACGATCACCCTCGGCCAGAAGTACCGGGTCGTAGCGCTCGTCGGTCGGCGGTTCCGTGTCGTGCTCCTCGGCCCAGGGTCCGACGCCGTTGGGATTCTCGCCCCACTCGGTGGGTCCCGGTTCACCGGCTCCGCCGGACACGTCGTCGGCTGCGACTTCGGACATCAGAACACCTCGTTGGAATCTGCAGCCACGGTGAAGCCGTGCGTGGTCTGATCGTTGACACACGAGACGTCTGTCGCGGTGGTCGTACAGGTGAAACCCAGTTTGCTCAGCGGTTGACCGGCCGCCAACACCGGATCGGCGTCGGGGCCGCCAGAGGTGTACACCTCTCCGCCCGAACACATGAAAGCACCCTCACCCTCGTCGGTGACGCGAATACCGTTGCCCCAGTTGACCATGCAGCTCTCCGGCCGCGGCGGAACGGGAGTGGTCGTTCCCTCGCACCCGGCTTCGATTCTGGTGGGCAACTTGATGATGCCGCACTGGAAGTTTCCGTCGGGAGTGGTGAAGTAGTACGACTCGTTGCGCTCGAACTGCACGTCCGTGAGTGTCGTCGTCGGTGGCAGCGTCGTGGTCGGTGGTTCGGTGGTCGTGGGGACGACGGGCGCGACGGTGGTGGTCGTCGTCGGCACTGCGGTAGTGGTGGACGAACTGGGCTGCGCCGCTACGGTCGGCGCTGAATCCGCCTCCCCGCTGCACCCTGCGAGCACGAGCGCCGACCCGACGCCCAACAAGACGAACCCCACCCGAACACGAACCACCCGACTACCTCCACACACGTCATCTTGGCCCAGCAACAGCCGACAGTGCACTCTATCGTGTGGTCGACTAAGTGCTGGTGACGCGCTTGTTCATCAGCCGTGAGAGCCACGCGGGCGAGAACCGCGACGCGCTGAGGAAGAGCTTCGCCTGAGTTCCGACCGGGTAGTGAACCTTGTGCATCCGTCCGGCGCCGCGTGTGGCCGCCCACAGTTCCTGCGCGACGTCGGTTGCAGTCAGCTTGATACCCAACGATCTGGTGGCTCCGGTGTCCATTCCAGTGACCATCGCGGTCTGGACGAACAACGGCCAGAGCGCGAGAACACGGATGTCGTGCTGTGCCCATTCCAGATCGAGCGCCTCGGTCAGGCCGCGGATCGCGAACTTGGTTGCACCGTACGTCGCCAGTTCGGGCTGGCCGTAGATCGCCGAAGCGGAGCACAGATTGACCACCTGAGCGCCGACGGTATCGCGGAGGTACGGGAAAGCCGTGTACGTGCCGTTGAGGGTGCCGGTGATGTTGATGTCGACCATCCGGCGATGCGCCGCAAGAGAAATATCCTCGAACCGTCCCGACGAGAGCACGCCCGCATTGTTGATCAGGATGTCCAGACGCCCGGACTCCCCGGCAAAATCGGCCAGACACTGCGCCCATCCGGCCGGATCGGTGACGTCCAGGACACCCGTCACGACGCTCCCACCGAAACCGTCGATCTCGGCCTTCAAAGAGGCAAGGCCGGCGTCGTCGATGTCGAACGCGCCGACGCGGTATCCGTTGCGCGCGAACAACAGCGACGTCTCCCGCCCGATTCCAGCCGCAGCACCGGTGATGAAGACGTTCGGTTCGCTCATCCGGTCAGGCTATCCTGGATGTGGAGGAAATCTGATGAATCACCGTCGCGTCGTACACACCGTGTGTTTCATCGCGGTGGGGTATCTGATCGTGCTCGCCGTGTGGCTCGGATGGCTGGTCGAGCACACTCCGCCTGGCACGCTGCCCTATCAGATCGGCGGGCTGCTCGCCGCTTTCGGCTCGGTTCTCGGATTCGGAATGGCATGGGCCAACCGCCCGACCCGCGCCGAGCGCAAACTCGAAAAGCACGGCCTCGAAGGGTGGGCACGAATCGACACCGTCACACCCCTGCGCCGAACCGTCGACGGCGAATTGGCCAAGCTCGCACTCCACCTCACGGTTCCAGGTTCCGATTCGTACTCGGGCCGGATCGAGTACGAGATCCGACCCGAGTACAAAGACAAGATCACTCCCGGATCCACGGTCACCGTCATGGTGGACCCGAAGAACCGAGACCGAATCATGCTGTGCCCGTGAAGGACTAGACGCTCTTCTTGCGTCCCAGCGCCAACATGCCCTCCACCAGCATCAGCTGCGCTCCCGCGTACGACGCCAGGATCACTCCCTCGGCAGCAGCGCGGCCGGCAGTCCCGCGGATGAACAGACGACGCACCACGATCAGTCCGTCCGATGCGGTGAAGAGCACTCCGCCCAATCCGAGCCAGGAGCGTCGATCCTTGTTCGGGACGACCACGTCGAGCACGGCGTTGGACTGCGGTGCCAGAGCGGGGTCTGCCGACAACGTCGAGGTGGTTCCCAACATCAATCCATATCCGGTGAGCGGCGTCGACACGCTCGGGGCCTTGGCACGGAGCAGTCCGGACGCCGTCGACCAACCGCTGATGCGGGGCCGCAGGGCAGCGCGGGTCGGCCGAGCGCCGCGGCGCAGCAGGAGCGCCGAGTAACTGGCCTGCATCACCGCGAACGAGGACGCGCCCTTGATCAGACGAGCATCGTTGTCCGGGTCGATCATGAACACGTCGCCGACAGTTGCAGCGGCGAGACCGGCCAGAAGCAGTGCGGTATCGGCAGTTTCCGTCTCCGAGCGCTTGCGCAGCACTCGGGCGGCCAGAGCGGGTGCGATCAACGGCTTCGCGATCTGCTGAACCCGCTCGTTACCGACTACTGCCCCGACCACTGTCGCTGCCGTCGCCGCCGCAAAAACTGCGTGCTCGATGCCCCACTTGCCCGCCATCACAATCCTCCTGTTGGTTACACGTCCAACAGCGACCGTACTGTGTCACTCAGGCGGCATCGCCGGATTTGACGTCCGCGCCGTAGACATCGACGTATTCCTGCCCCGACTGGTCACAGAGCACTGCCATCAATTCGTCCGTCGCCGCACGCACGACGGCCTGGTAGCCACGAAGTTCGCGGTACCGAGAGAAGTCGATCGGCTCCCCTACCGTGATCCGGACCTTGCTGAAGCGCCACATCCGCGTACCCGGCGGGTTGACTGCGTCGCCGCCGTGTACGACGACGGGAATGACCGGCGCCCCGGTTTCCAAGGCAACTCGAATCGCTCCGGTCTTTCCCTTGTACAGGCAACCGTCGGGTGATCGTGTTCCCTCGGGGTAGATCCCCCAGACACCACCCTTGTCGAGAATCCCGATGGCCGTGTCCAACGCCGCACGGGAGGCGTCGGCGCCGCTACGGTCGATCGGCACCTGACCGGCCCCACCGAAGAACCAGCGCTGCATCGCGCCCTTCACACCGGTCCCGGTGAAATATTCACTCTTCGCGACGAAGGTGATGCGTCGGCGCACCATGAGAACCAGGAAGAACGAGTCGACGACTGCCCGATGGTTGCCGGCGAGAATCACCGGCCCTTTCTTGGGGATGTGGTGCTGACCCTCGATCGTCGGCCGCCCGAACAGCCAGAGGACCGGGCCGATCAGGACGTATTTGAACAGCCAATAGAGCACAGGGCATCACCTTTTCCGTCTAGTAGACAGTGTCTACGACGAGAATAGTAGACACTGTCTTCCATGACTGTCAGCAGCCTTCGCGAAACACTCGTCGCCACCGGCGTCGAGATTCTCGATGCCGACGGCGCCACAGACCTGACGCTACGGGAGATAGCGCGTCGGGCGGGCGTGTCGCACGGCGCCCCGCGGAGATACTTTCCGACCCACAACAGCCTGCTAGCCGCGATTGCCTCACACGGCCTGCGCGATCTCGCCGACAGACTCGATCCCGTCCTCGCCGGCAAACAACCCGCTCGTAGCCGATTGATCTCGGCAGCAATCGAATACGTGTCATTCGCCCAGGAGCGACCGGCGATGTTCGAGTTGATGTTTCGCCACGACCTCCTCGAGGGCGCAGGCAGCAACCTCCGAGAGTCTTCTCTCCCACTCTTCGCCGCCCTGCAATCCCTGACCGAAGAGGCCGACGCCTCCGATCCCACCACATCTGCGTTGAACATCTGGACCGGAACCCACGGCATCGCAGTGCTGGCGGCAAATCGAAGCCTCACACTCGTCGCACCCGACCTCGATGTGCCGTCGCTGGTAGCCACCGCCGTGACGGACCACCTTCCACGGACTCGTTGATTTACATAGTTAACCTATGCAATAATATTCTTCGTGACAGACGAAGAACAGCAACTGCACGAACTACTCGTCGACCTCGTGAGCAATACGCACCGCTTCGCGAAGCTGGCAGGCTCCTTCGCGTCCGATCAGTACCCACGCGCCTGGCTGCGCGCACTCTCGCTACTCGAGGAATACGGCGAAATGCGGATCAGCGACTTCGCTCGACTCGACAGAAGCTCGCAGCCCTCTGCCACTGCACTACTGCGCAAACTCGGCGAGAACGGTTACGTCGAACGCCGCGCCGACCCCGAGGACGCCCGGGCAGTTCGAGTGGCCATGACGGACAAGGGACGAAAGATCTTGAACGACGGTCGAAACGAGATCGCCGACGCTCTAGTCCCCCACTTCGTCGAACTCGGGCCCGAGCAGATCAAGAAACTGGCCGACGGATTGGCCGAATTGCGGTCCATCATCAAGACTTCCGATCCCAGCTGAAATACCCACCACTGAAAAAGGAGGTGGCCGTGAGCAACACGACCGCGACATCAACGCACCAGAACGAGGCTCCGCCGAGCCTCCTGAAACAACCGAAAGCGGTGTGGGCGGTAGCCTTTGCCAGCGTCATCGCCTTCATGGGCATCGGATTGGTCGATCCGATCCTCAAACCGATCGGCGAACAACTCGACGCCACACCGTCGCAGGTTTCGCTGCTGTTCACCAGCTACATGCTCGTCACCGGCGTGGCCATGCTCATCACCGGTGTGGTGTCCAGCCGCATCGGCGCCAAGAAAACACTTCTTGCAGGCCTTGCCATCATCATCGTGTTCGCTTCTCTGGCAGGCGCTTCCAGCACCATCGGCCAGATCGTCGGATTCCGTGCGGGCTGGGGACTCGGCAATGCACTGTTCATCGCAACGGCGCTCGCGGCAATCGTCGGCGCGGCCAGCGGCGGCGTGGCACGGGCGATCATCCTGTACGAGGCTGCATTGGGCATCGGTATCGCAGTCGGACCGCTGGTCGGCGGAGTTCTCGGTGACATCAGCTGGCGCGCACCGTTCTTCGGCGTCGCAGCCCTGATGGCGGTCGCCTTCATTCTCATCGTGGTGATGCTTCCGAGCGCACCCAAGCCCGAACACCACACGTCCATCGCTGCGCCCTTCCAGGCGTTGCGGCACCGCGGGCTACTCACCGTTGCCATCACCGCGCTGCTCTACAACTACGGATTCTTCACGCTGCTCGCGTACACGCCGTTCCCCCTCGACATGGGGGCGTACCCGATCGGATTCATCTTCTTCGGTTGGGGCCTGATGCTGGCGATCTCGTCGGTTTTCCTCGCCCCTCGCCTGCAACGACGCTTCGGCACCCTGCCGATGATGATGCTGGCACTGACCCTGTTCGCACTCGACCTGGGCATGATGGCGCTCTTCACCGAGAACAAGATCGTCTTGATCGTCGGTGTCGTCCTCGCCGGTTTGTTCCTCGGCGTGAACAACACACTCATCACCGAAACCGTCATGATCTCAGCTCCCGTGGAGCGGTCGACCGCCTCGGCTGCTTACAGCTTCGTTCGATTCGTCGGCGGCGCCGCTGCTCCGTGGGTAGCCGGCAAGCTCGGCGAATCCAACGTCCACATGCCGTTCTGGGTCGGCGCGGTGCTCACCCTCGCCGCCGTATTCGTCCTGTCGAGCGGACGTAAGGTTCTCGCTCACGTCGACGACCACGATCCCGCGCCGCACAGCGTCGACGAAGCACTCGCCGTCACCGTAGGCGACTGACCCCTGTGAGTGGTTGAGGAGCGCAGGGACTCCTTAACCACTCACGGGGCGTCAGCTCAGGTTCAGATCTTCCAGGCCCAGCAGCGAGCGGTACTCGACGCCCTCGGCACCGATCACCGCATCCGCACCCGTCGCGCGATCGACGACCGTAGCGACTCCGACCACGGTGGCCCCTGCCTCGCGCAGGGCCTTCACTGCTGTCAACGGCGAATTGCCCGTCGTGGTCGTGTCCTCGACAACCAGGACACGCTTGCCGACGATGTCCGGGCCCTCGATCTGGCGCTGCATCCCGTGGGCCTTCGCGGCCTTGCGGACGACAAACGCATCGATCGGTCGGCCGGGAGCGTGCATCACTGCCATAGCGACCGGATCGGCGCCCATCGTCAAACCGCCGACGGCGTCGAAATCCCAGTCCGCGACCAGTTCACGCAGCAGCGAGCCGATCAGCGGCGCTGCCTTGTGGTGAAGTGTCGCGCGGCGAAGGTCGACGTAGTAATCGGCTTCCTTGCCCGAGGACAACGTCACCTTTCCGTGTACAACAGCCAATTCGCGCACCAGCGCAGCCAAATCCTCACGATCGCTCATGAGTGCTCAGCCTACCGACCACTGCCTTGTGTTCGGCTTCTGCCTCTGGGCTACGTCCGGCTTCCGCCTCTGGGCTACGTCCGCCCGCGGCCACGTCCGACGATGTTGGTCAGCCGGCGAACCAGCCCCTTGGGAACGAGACGCCCGGCCGTCGTGAGGACCTTGTACTGGAATCCCGGAATACTGATGACCTTGTCGTCACCGAGATCCTTCATCGACGCCGCAACCACCTGGTCGACGCTCAGCCACATCGGCTTGGGGATCGTGGACATCTCGATGCCCGCGCGCTCGTGGAACTCGGTGCGAATGAAGCCCGGGCACAGCGCCTGCACGCGCACTCCCGTCCCGGCCAACCCGCCGGACAGCCCTTCGGTGAACGAGATGACATAGGCCTTGCTTGCCGAATACGTCGAACCCCGCCCGGACAGCAGGCCCGCGACGCTCGCCACGTTGACAATCGTTCCGTGCGCCGACGCGATCATGCTGGGCAGCGCCGCACGGGTCAGCCGCATCACGGCGGTGACGTTGACGTCGAGTTGAGACTGAAGGAGCGCCGGATCGGCGGTCCAGAACTCGCCGGAGGTACCGAATCCGGCGTTGTTCACCAACACCTCGACGCCCTTCTCCAAACGAAGCGCGACCGTGTCGCGTCCGGCCTCCGATGCGAGATCGGCAACCAGAATCTCCGACTCGGTGCCGAACATCGTCTTCAACTCGGACGCGAGGTCGTGCAATCTGACCTCGTCACGTGCGACGAGAACCAGGTCGTATCCGAGGGAGGCGTATTTCTTGGCGAAACCGGCGCCGAGACCAGAGGTGGGTCCGGTCACCAGGGCAACGGGACGCACAGGGCGATCCGAGTGGGAAGTCGACATACCGGCCACGCTAGTGGTTATCGCGCCTGGACGGGAACCTTAAAGGTCAGTCGACCGGGCGAATTGTGCCCGAGCGCTGCGACGCCGGGCGCTGAGCCGGCTTGTCAGCCGCCTCGGGCTTGCGCAGCGATTGATCCGGACGTGGCGCAGATTCCCGCGGTGCGGGCTCACGCGGTGCGGACTCACGCGGGGCAAATTCACGCGGCGGAGCGTCACGGGGCGGCTGCTCTTGACGCGAACGGGGCTGTTCTACCGGATCCGGAGTTGGGCGAGACTTCTCGGCGCCCGGCCGCGGGCGGCTCGGATCGTGATCGACCTCGAGTTCGTTGGGATCGGTGACGGGAGGCAGGACATGCAGAATGCCGGACAGGCGCGCAACCGACTCGATTGCCGCGTCCCAGTCCCGGCCGTTACTGGTCACCGGAAGCGAACCGAGCGTCCACTGCCCTTCGCTCCACAGCATGCTGATCGACGGCGGAACCGATTCGGTGAACGCCACCATGCGCTGATCACAGACACGACGTGCGATCTCGAGATCGGTCGCGAAGACGACTCGTGAACCGATCGCACCCAACAGGTTCAGGTCGCCGTCCTTGGGCGGAGCCGTCGACTTCAACCGAAGATCGATGTCGACGTCCGACCCGATCTCGCGGCGAACAGCCACGATGGTTGCGGTCTCCTCCAGGTCGAACAGCACGAACTGCTCTCCGCGACGGCGGCCGCGGACGACGTCGGTAGCAGTGAGGTAGTCCTGCTTGGCCATGACCGCGCGGTGCCATTCGCCTGCCAGCTGATCGTCAGTGGCCGTGTACGTGTAACCCTGCGCCTTGGCCCAGATCTGACGCACTCGCCCGGATTGATCTCGCCTCGTCCTGTCGACGTACAGAAGCGCACCCGCGCCTGCGAGTGCAATTGCTGCCAGTCCGAACCACATTCCAGTCATCACCCTCCAGGGTAGCGACTCGCGGCCTCAACCTCCCGCGACACCCTGGTGGACTCGCCCGATGTGTCGTGAACGACTCAGTTGCCGAACTTCGGCAGCGACGTACTCAGAATCGTGTTGGCGGTCATCGTGCCGTTCTCCACAGGCGTTCCGTCCACGACGATGTTGTCTCCCGGTTGCAGATCGGCGATGGTGGCGCGGTTGAGCGCGATGAGCGTGGTGTCCGCGGTGGTCAGAATCGTCACCTGCGAACCCCCGATCGAATCGATGACCAACGTGCCGCCGTCGTTCGACTTCACGGTGCCGACGGCTCCCCCGGCGTCACCGATGACTTCGCCGAGCCCGCCTGGAAGCTGGCTGAGCGGAGAATCCGTCGTCGGAGTCGGCGCCGTGGTGCTGGCCTTCGGCGGTGTCGTGGTCGGCGCCTGCGTCGTGGTGGTCGGGGGAACGAAAGCGGTCTGGGTGCCCTTGTCGTTCGAGCCGAACGCCGAGAACGCGATGATCGCGATCACGGCGACCAGGATCCCGACCACACCGGCGGCCACCCACGTCGCGAGCTTGCGCTTCTTACCGCCGCCCGACGATCCATCGTCGATGAACGGCTGTTCCGGCGGAACTCCGCCGCCACCACCGGCAACCGGATACTGCTGTGTATTTCCGTACTGCTGCGTGTTCCCGTACTGCTGAGCGGTGTACGGCGGATAGGCCTGCGTCGCACCAGGCGGCGGCGCCTGCGGATCGAACTGCGGGTTGTAGGCAGGGAACGCCTGAGTGGGATTCGGCTGCTGCCCCTGCTGACCCTGCTGCCCCAAGTACTCCGTGTTCTGATCCGGTCCGCCGTAGGGATACTGCTGTGCCCCCGGATACTGCTGTGCCCCCGGCGGCTGACCGAAATACTCCGTCGGCTGGTTCGGATTCTGGCCGGACACCGTCCCGTACTGCTCCGTCGGCTGGTCGGGCGTACGCCCCCACACCTCGGTCGCCTCGGGATCCTCACGGCGCGGCCCACCCGAGTTACGCGGATCGTTCTGATCGGTCATGCCTGGCTCACCTTCGGTTGGGACGAAAGAGCGTCGGAGTCGTTCGGAGAGGCGCGGGTGCACTCGTCCCCGGTTCGAGCATCCAGCCATCCAGGGTAGAACAAAATGCGAATGCCCCGCCGATCCAAGTGGATCGACGGGGCATTCCGCTTACCGAATCAGGAGAGAACCAACTGATCCGCGTCCTCGCTGACACCGACGTGCACGGTGTCGCCGTCCTGGACCTTGCCGGCCAGGAGCAGCTTGGCGAGCTGGTCGCCGATCGACTGCTGAACGAGTCGACGCAATGGCCGAGCGCCGTACAGCGGGTCGTAGCCGCGCACTGCGAGCCACATCCGAGCCGCACCGTTCACCTCGAGGGTGAGACGACGCGCAGCCAGACGCTTCTGCAACTGCTCGAGCTGGATGTCCACGATGTGCTCCAACTGCTCCTCGGAGAGCGAGTCGAAGATGACCACGTCGTCGAGACGGTTGATGAACTCCGGCTTGAACGCGTGGCGTACCGCATCCATGACCTGCTCCCGCGTGCCACCGGATCCCAGGTTGGAGGTCAGGATCAAGATGGTGTTGCGGAAGTCCACCGTGCGGCCTTGACCGTCGGTCAGTCGGCCTTCGTCGAGTACTGCGAGCAAGACGTCGAACACGTCGGGGTGTGCCTTCTCGACCTCGTCGAAGAGGACCACCGAGTACGGGCGTCGTCGAACTGCTTCGGTGAGCTGGCCACCGGCTTCGTAGCCGACGTATCCCGGAGGAGCACCGACGAGTCGGGCCACCGAGTGCTTCTCACCGTATTCGCTCATGTCGATACGGATCATCGCGCGCTCGTCGTCGAAGAGGAAGTCCGCCAAGGCTTTGGCGAGCTCCGTCTTACCGACGCCGGTCGGGCCGAGGAACAGGAAGGAACCGGTGGGCCGATTGGGGTCGGCGACACCTGCTCGGGCGCGGCGAACCGCATCCGAGACGGCGACGACGGCGTCGGTCTGGCCGACGACACGCTTGCCGAGTTCGGACTCCATGCGGAGCAGTTTCTCGGTCTCGCCTTCCATCATCCGGCCGGCCGGAATGCCGGTCCAGGCTGCGACCACGTCTGCGACGTCGTCCGGCCCGACCTCTTCCTTGAGCATCACGTCACCGTCGGAGGCGGCTCCGGAAGCGACTGCTGCCTCTTCCAGTTCCTTCTCCAGCGCCGGGATGCGGCCGTAGCGCAACTCGGCTGCCTTGCCCAGATCGCCGTCACGCTCAGCGCGTTCGGACTCTCCTCGCAGGGTTTCGAGCTGTTCCTTCAGCACGCGCACCGAGTCGATGGCCTGCTTTTCGTTCTGCCAGCGGGTGCTGAGCTGATTGAGCTTTTCGCGATCGTCTGCGAGTTCCTGACGCAGCTTCTCGAGCCGAGCCTTGGACGCGTCGTCTGTCTCCTTCTCGAGTGCCACTTCTTCGATTTCGAGTCGGCGAACAGTGCGTTCCACCTCGTCGATCTCGACGGGTCGCGAGTCGATCTCCATACGAAGTCGCGATGCGGCTTCGTCCACGAGGTCGATGGCCTTGTCCGGCAGGAACCGCGAGGTGATGTACCGGTCCGACAGCGCGGCAGCAGCCACCAACGCGGAGTCGGTGATGCGTACGCCGTGGTGCACCTCGTAGCGCTCCTTGAGACCGCGCAGGATGCCGATGGTGTCCTCGACCGAGGGCTCACCGACGAGCACCTGCTGGAAACGACGCTCGAGTGCTGCATCCTTCTCGATGTACTTGCGGTACTCCTCGAGCGTGGTGGCACCGACCAGCCGCAGCTCACCGCGGGCGAGCATCGGCTTGATCATGTTGCCTGCGTCCATCGCGGATTCACCGGTGGCTCCGGCGCCGACGATGGTGTGCAACTCGTCGATGAAGGTGATGACCTGTCCGGCGCTGTTCTTGATGTCGTCGAGAACTGCCTTGAGGCGTTCCTCGAATTCACCGCGGAACTTGGCACCGGCGACCATGGACCCGAGGTCCAGGGACACGACGGTCTTGCCTCGAAGCGATTCCGGGACGTCACCCGCGACGATGCGTTGGGCAAGGCCCTCCACGATCGCGGTCTTGCCGACGCCGGGCTCACCGATGAGTACCGGGTTGTTCTTGGTACGACGCGAGAGCACCTGCACGACACGGCGAATCTCGGTGTCGCGACCGATCACCGGGTCGAGCTTGCCGCTACGTGCAGCTTCAGTGAGGTCGGTGGAGTACTTTTCCAGCGCTTGGTAGGTGCCTTCGGGCTCCGGGCTGGTGACGCGAGCGCTGCCGCGGACGGTGGTGAAGGCTTCACGCAATGTGTCCTGGGTAGCGCCATGACGTACGAGCAACTGTGCGACGTCGGAGTCGCCGCCGGCCAGTCCGTAGAGGACGTGCTCGGTGGAGACGTATTCGTCGTCCATCTCGGTGGCGAGGTGCTGAGCAGCAGTGAGTGCCGCGAGTGCCTCACGCCCGAGTTGCGGGGTGGAGCTTGCGCCGGTTGTCTTGGGCAGGCGATCGACGATTGCCTGTGCTTCACGGTGTACGACCGTGGGGTCGACGCCTACAGCTTTGAGTAGTGGGGCAGCGATGCCGTCGGTCTGGTCGAGCAATGCGACCAGCAGATGGGCAGGCCGGATATCGGGATTACCCGCCGACGACGCCGACTGCAGTGCAGCCGTCATCGCAGCCTGGGTCTTGGTTGTTGGTGTGAACGAGTCCACTTGTCACCTTTCTGGCGAAGTCGAACGGGAAGAGCCGCGACCGGTTGGTATTGCGACTGTGTCAATATGCTCAACGCGGACAAACTTGAGTCTATTCCGCTCAAGTTTGTTTTCGCCAGGCCGAGTTGGTTTCGTAGGTCACATTTTCAGCCGTACTAGAATTGTGGCGAGAGTTGCAGCTGGTGCGAAAGGGGGATGGATTGGATCCGACAGTGATCGCCCGTCTGCAATCCAGCCTCGATTCTCTGACCGACGACGAAGAGAGCCGTGCGCACTTCTCGGCAGTGTTCTACACCGGCCTCTTTGCGGAACATCCTCTGTACCGCTCATTGTTCCCGGCCGGGATGGAATCGCAGGGGCACCGTTTCTTCAGAGCGATCGAGTTCGTCGTCAAGAACCTTCCCCAGCATCGTCGGATCCGGAAGTTCCTCACCCAACTCGGCCGCGATCATCGCCGCTACGGTGTCGAGCGTGAGCACTACGAGGCTGCCGGTGTTGCACTCGAGCGCGCAGTTCGGTCGATGTACGGAACCAGCGCGCACAGTCGCTACAAGTGGACGCCGGAACTGGAGGACGCCTGGTCTCAGTTCACCGACCTCGTCGTGAGCACGATGGCCGACGGCGCCGAATCCGATACGACCCCGGCGCTCTGGGGCGCAACCGTGGTCAGCCACGAACGAGTCCTCGACGATCTGGCGATAGTGCGCCTCGAAGCCGACCCACCCATTCCGTACGGGGCGGGACAGTACGTCGGCGTTCAGATTCCGCAGCGTCCGAAAATGTGGCGGTACTACTCACCGGCGATTCCGACCAACCCTTTCGGTCAGCTCGAGTTCCACATCCGCAAGGTGTCGGGAGGATGGGTCAGCCCCGCGATCGTCAGCGAGACCAACGTCGGTGACCGCTGGGTCATGTCCACTCCCCTCGGCGGTCTCGAGGTCGATTTCACCAGCGACCGTGACGTTCTCATGATCGGATCCGGCACCGGCATCGCCCCACTGCGGGCACAGGTGATGGAAATGTCCCAACGCGCGCACAACCCGCGCGTGCACCTGTTCGTCGGCGGCCGGTATCCGTGCGACCTCTACGACCTCGAAACGCTCTGGCACATCTCACTCAGTAATCCGTGGTTGACCGTCGTGCCGGTTTCCGAAGAACCCGAAAACCCTTGGTGGCACAACGGACCGGTGCTGGAGCCACCCTTCGGAATGCACAGCCGACTGATCGGACCGATCGGAAAAGTGGTCTCGCAGTTCGGCTCGTGGGCCGACCGTCAGGTGCAGATCTCGGGGTCACCGTCGATGATCAAGACCACCGTCTACGCCTTGCGGGCCGGCGGAACTCCACTCGACCAGATCCGGCACGACCCGCTCTACTGACTACAGGAGAACTTTCATGGCCCAGCGAACCTGGTCGAGCACAGTCGTCGAACATCACCGTCTCCGTGAGGATCTGGCGGTTGTCCGCTTGGTCGGCGATGTCGTCCCCTTCCGCCCCGGCCAGTACGTCGATGTCAGCGTCCCGCAGAATTCGCGGTTGCTCCGCCGACTCTCCCCCGCCCTGCCTCCCTCACACGACGGGAAGTTGGAGTTTCACGTCAAGACGGTTCCCGGCGGTTGGGTCAGCGGTTCGATAGTCAAGGACACCCAGCCCGGTGACGTCTGGCAGATCCTCGACCCGCGCGGCAACCTGTCCGTCAACGAGAACGGCCCCACCGTCATCATGGTCGCGGGCGGAACCGGCTTGGCCCCACTCCGGTCGATCATTCTCGATCTGGCTCAGACCCCGAACCCGCCGCAGGTGTACCTCTTCTTCGGTGGCCGAACGCTTCGCGATCTTTACGCAGCGGACATGTTGTGGCTGCTCGCCGATCAGTTTCCGTGGTTGCAGCCCATTCCCGTCGTCGAAGATCTCTCCGACGGCGGCCCGCCCGACGGGTGGTTCGACCGTTTGAACGTCGACATCGGATTCGGCGACGATCATCTCATCGAAGGCACGCTCGCCGACGTCGTCGCGTCGTACGGTGCGTTCACCGAACATCAGGTCTTGGTGTGCGGATCAGCGGCCATGGTTCGATCGACGCGTGATCGATTGATCGAGGCCGGAACGCCGGCCGAGGTCATTCAGTTCGATCCGTACTGACGGTCAGTACGTCGGATCATTGCGAACGGTGTCGACGTCGATGCCCACCGCGCGAAGCCTGAATTTGGTGCTGTTGACCATGGATTCGCTGCCGACGACCTGGATGTCGTAGCCCGCCCAGTCCCCGAACGAGGTCACGACCTTACCGACCTTGCCGACGATGCGCCTGGCCATGCCGATCGGCGGCAGCGGCTCCGGCTCGGTGTGCCACCACGGATTCTCGTCTTCTTCCGAGACCGGGATGATCGTGAGCCACGGGTGCTTCTCGGCCAGCTTCCACAGATGAGGAAGGTCGTAGAGATCGCACGGATGCTGTCCGGAGTAGAACAGTTGGACCTTGCGAGTGTTGCCGCGTCGGATCAGTTCGAGGATCTGAGCGCGAAGAGGCGCGACACCTGTTCCCGACGCGATCATCAAAAGGTCCTTGGAGTTCTCCGGAATCCCCAGGGCGCCGATGGGCGAACCGACCACCCAGGTGTCACCGACAGCGGTTTGGTTCACCATGACCGGGCTGACCCACCCGCCGGTGACCTGACGAACGTGGAACTCGAGGACTCCAGTCCCGTCGTACGGCGTGGCCGGTGAGAGGTAGCGCCACATCCGCGGCCTCGCGGCGACCTGCACGCTGACGTACTGACCGGCGCGGTATTGCATAGTCTGGTCGAGTTGCAGCTTGACGACGGCGACGCCCTTGATGACCGGGCGGCATTCGATGACGGTGGCACTCCAGGCGGGCGGGCCGTCCTCCGCGTTGGCGGCGTCCATCATCGCTGCCGAGATGATCGCGAGCGCGTTGCGCCATGCGCTGTCGACCTCGTCTGTCCACATTTCGGCGCCACCGAAAGTCTCGAGTGCTTCGATCAGGGCATTGCCGACTGCCGTGTAATGCTCGTCGGTGACGCCGTACTTGCGGTGATCGCGGCCGAGCTGCGCGAGGTACTCGAGTATCGCGTCGGACTCGTCGAGGCGTTCGACGACGTGAGCGATAGCGCCGACAAGCCGGTCCCGCTGCACATCCATCGCTGCCGGAAAGAACTCCCGGGTTTCGGGCGATCGAGCGAACAGGATCGAATAGAAGGTACGGGCGAGCCGTTCCGGACCATCTTCTACCGCAGCGACGGATTTGAAGCTCGACCGGACCAGAGAGATTGCTTGCGAATCCACGCTCATCCTCGTCCCGACTAGACGCGGCAAGACCCGCCGCGGAATTTCGTCTGCAGCTTATGTCACAAATGTCTGACTCGTAAATCATTCTGGACAAGTGTCACAATGCGACCCCATTTCGCGGTGTGACCGTCCCTTTCTTATTCTTGCGTGCAAGATAAACAAGAGCTTCGACACTCTCAATCGCCGAGCTAACGTTCAGCGAAATCTCAACCAGCCAAACAGGAGTCGTGCCGTGGATTTTGTTCGACAGGACGAATTGCCCACCGATAGCGGGCTTACGTCCCAGATCGCCTCCACCACCCCGACGCTGACCGAACTTCAACGTCGGGAACTCGAGTGCGTCGAATTTTTCGACTCTCCGGAACTGGGCCACCTCCCGACGTCTCGGCGGCGCGAGGCCTTGCGTGAGCTCCACCGGACCGGTACCTACACGCACACAGCGGAGGAATTGCTCGTCGGCGCCAAACTCGCCTGGCGAAACCACGCCAGGTGCGTCGGTCGCGCGCATTGGCGGACCCTCAAACTCATCGACGCGCGCGATGCCGTCACAGCTTCCGCTCTCGCAGAAGCGTGCTGGGAGCACCTGCGACTGTCGACCAACGGCGGCGCTCTGCAGTCCGTCGTGACGGTCGGGCCGCTTCCCCGCGAGGACGGCCAGGAGTACCGCATCCTCAGCCCGCAACTGATCCGCTACGCCGGCTACCGGCAACCGGACGGCACCATCCTGGGCGACCCGTGGCACGTCGATCTCACCGCTCAGGTCACCGCGATGGGATGGAAGGGCGCCGGCACGGCGTTCGACGTTCTCCCCGTGCTGATTTCGGTTCCCGACGAACCCCTGCAGTACTTCGACGTCCCGACCGACCTCGTTCTCGAGGTCGAGATCGAGCATCCCGAATACAGCTGGTTCGCTGATCTGGGGCTTAAATGGCATGCCGTTCCCGCGGTCTCGGACATGAACCTCGACATCGGCGGAATCGTTTATCCCTGCACACCGTTCAGCGGTTGGTACGTCAGCACCGAAGTCGGTGCACGCAACTTCAGCGACACCGATCGCTACAACATGTTGCCGACCATCGGGGCGATGATGGAGCTCGACATGAGCCACGACCGCACGCTCTGGAAGGACCGTGCACTGGTCGAACTGAACCGTGCAGTTATCCACAGCTATCGCAAGGCCGGCGTCATCATGGTCGACCATCACACTGTCGCAAAGCAATTCATCGATCACATCGCGCGTGAGGACAAGGCCGGGCGCAAGTGCCCGACCGACTGGTCATGGGTGAACCCGCCCATGTCCAGCTCGCTCACGCCGACGTTCCACCGCCTGTACGACGAGCCCGATCTCGACATCCGGCCCAACTTCGTGACAAAAAAGAAGAAGGGCACCGACCAAGGCCGGTGCCCCTTCCACAACTGATCGCACTCAGAAGGGGATCTGCCCCAATCCGACACCGACCACGAGCATCGTGATCGAGATCAGGCCTGCTCGCCACAGGACCTTCTTGTGGTGATCCGCCAGAGAAACACCGGCGAGCGTGACCAGCAGCAGGATCGCCGGGACCAGCGGACTCTGCATGTGCACGGCCTGCCCGGTGATCGAAGCGCGCGCCATCTCCACCGGCCCGATGCCGTACTGGGCTGCCGTCTCGGACAGCACCGGCAGCACACCGAAGTAGAACGCGTCGTTGGTCATGAAGAACGTGAGCGGAATGCTCAGGACGCCCGTGATGACGGCCAGATGCGGGCCCATCGCGTCGGGGATTACCTGCAGCAGCCACTCTGCCATCGCCTCGACCATGCCGGTTCCCTGGAAAACGCCGGTCAGCACCGCTGCTGCCAGGACCATCGCGACAACGGAGACGATGCTCGACGAATGGCGTGCGATTGCTTCGCCCTGATCCTTGACCGCCGGGAAGTTGACCGCGAGAGCGATCGACGACGCAATCATGAACAGCACCGGGATGGGCAGGATGTCCATCACGAGCACGACGAGAAGGATCGTCGTCAGCGCGGCGTTGAACCAGAGCAGCTTCGGTCGCAAGGTGTCCCGCTTGGGGTCGAGGCCGTCGATGAATCGTCCGGTGTCGCCGCCGTCGTCCTCGGAGTCGTTCGAGCCGCCGGTGCCGGCGCTACCGGTGCTGGAACTTCCACCGTTTCCGACCTTTTCGAGGATGCGCTCAGAAGTCAGGACCAAAGTCCCGATCCTGCGGCGCTCCATGATCCCGAGGTGAATCGCGAATCCGAGCACCATGATCAGGCCGACGATCAACGACGGCACCATCGGCACGAACACGTCGGAGGGTGAGAGTCCCAGCGCGCTCGCGGCCCGGACGGTCGGGCCGCCCCACGGAATGATGTTCATCGTCGCGTTGGACAGGCCGGCGATCACCGTCAGAACGACGGGACTGACACCGAGTTTGAGGTAGAGCGGAAGCAGCGCCGAGGTCACGATGATGAAGGTCGTCGAACCGTCTCCGTCCAGCGAGACCACCATCGCGAGCACTGCGGTTCCGACCACGAGCCTCATCGGATCGTCTCGCACCATCCGCAGGATGAGCTTGACCAGCGGATCGAAGAGGCCGACGTCGATCATGATTCCGAAGAAGATGATCGCGAAGAACAACAGCGCCGCGGTGGGTGCGAGCGACTTGATGCCGTCGGTGATCATGTCGCCGATTCCGAGGCCGGCCCCGGCAAGTAGTCCGAAGGCCACCGGAACCAGAGTCAGTCCCACCACCGGGGTCGCGCGTTTGGTGAGAATCAGGAACATGAACACCGCAACCATGAGGAAGCCGAGTGTGACGAGCATGATGAACTCCTTTAGTGCTGAATTGCCGAGAAAAACGGCACGGCAAATCGAGCCGGTGACCTTCGTGGAGGTGAAACGAAACTTCGGTAGTGCTCAGTTGATGCCGGGCGGATCGAGTGTTGCGTCGACGAACCGGGATTGATCGGTGAGGAATGCGGAGAACTCGGGTTCGGTGAGAACTGCACTGTTCCAACCGTTTCGGCGAGACAGCTCGTTCCAGCGCGGACTTGCCGCCAGATCCCGCACCAAATTCTGCAAGTGCTGACGCTGATCGTCCGTCAGGCCCGGCGGCGCCATGAGGCCGCGCCAATTGGTGAACGTGACGTCGACGCCAGACTCCGCCATCGTGGGCGCATCCACCGCCGGGGTACGGGCCGGCGAGCTGACCGCAAGGACCCGAACCGTGCCTGCCGCAATCTGATCGAGGTACTCACCGATACCGGTGGCGGCTACGTCGACCTGCCTCGTGAGCAGTGCGGGAAGCAGTTCGCCGCCGCCGTCGTAGATGCGGTACGGGGAGCGCGACGGATCGACGCCGACCGCCCGTGCGAACAGAAGGCGGAACAACCCGTCCGGTCCACCTTCACTCGAACCACCGCCGATCGAGATCGACGACGGATCCGCCACCCAGGCCTGCGTCAGATCGGCGAGAGTTTTGTACGGTGAATCTGCTGGAACCAGTAGCGCTTCCGGTTCTTCGACGAGTCTCGCAATCGGTGTCACGTCGGCAAGTGTGTGCTCGGACGGCAGTATCTCGAGCGAACCGAGAACTCCGAGCCCCATGACCATGAGTAGGTCGGGATTCCCGCTTTCGAGAGCCAACCGGTTGAGTCCGACGATGCCGCCCGATCCGGGCAGCACAACGACGTCAGCGTCGACGGTCCCTTCGTCGGCCAGTGCTTGCACCATGGTCCGGGCGGTCAGGTCGTAACCACCACCGGCCACCGAGGGCACCAGTACGCGCAGTTCTTCGGAACTCTCACCCGCTCGGCCACCGGCGACGAAGGACTCGACCGGAGTGCATCCGGTCGAGAGCACGAGAGTCATCGCGCAGGCACCGAGCAGGGCGATATGCCTGCTCAGCCGCTTCGATGTGCTCATGGCTTCGTCCTTGTCTGCCGGTACCGATGTGTGAACAGGTTTCATACTGACGCACTTTGTGACTGGGGTCACCATTGGGAAAGCAAATTGATTTGTGCTCATTGTGCTCACGAACGGCCGCTTTCCCGGCATCGAACTGAAGGCTAGGGTCTGGCTGGTGTCCTCAGGAAACGAGCAGGCGGAGCGAGAGAGCAAGTCGTCTCTGTTTGCCCGGCTGTTTCGCCGCCGGCACACTCTGGCGACACAACTTCTCGAACTGCAACTTCTGATCGTCGTTGCAGTTCTCGTGTGCGTCACCGCCCTCTCCCTCGCGCAGTCGTCCGCGAGTTTCCAACGCGAGGAGGGACGTCGCGCACTCTCGGCAGCGGAATCGCTCGCAGCCAATCCGGCAGTACGCGAGCTACTCCCCCAGGCGCAGACCCGTCTCCGCTCCGGACTACAAGGTTCGGTCGACTCGGTACGCGCCATCTCGGGCGTCACCTACGTCTCGCTTGCCGACGCCGACGGCAGTGTCGTCATTTCGACGCGTCCCGGTGATGTCGGCATCGACGCACGTCAGACGGAGGATCGGTCGTGGACGGGTTTGGTCGACACGCCCTCCGGCAAGGCCGTGGAGGCGCACGTTCCGATTCTCGGCAGCGAAGGAGCGATTACCGGAACCGCGATCGTCGGCATCGAGTACCCCTCGATCTGGACACGGCTGCTGCAGTCTGCACCGAATCTCCTGGTATACCTCGCGGTGGCATCCCTTCTCGGCGGCGTCGGGTCGATCCTGTTGGCCCGCAGGGTAAAACGGCAAACCCTCGGCATGGAAGCCGGCGAGATCCTGGACCTGGTTCGCCAACGTGAAGCAATGCTGCGCGGTCTCAAGGAAGGCGTCATCGCATTCGACGCGCAGGGAAAGGTGGTGCTGATGAGCGACAGTGCCCACCAACTCCTCGACATCCCACGCGGCAGCGCCGGTAGATCGGTGCGGGACCTCGGTCTCGACGACCGCCTCCAGAGTGTACTGACCTCCGGCACAACCGAATCCGATCAGTTGGTTCTTGTCGGCGATCGCCTGCTCGTCCTCAACACCGTCTTGATCGAATCGAAAGGCCGCACCATCGGGTCGGTCACCACTTTCCGCGACCGCACCGAATTGCGCTCCGTGGAAGAAGAACTCGACGTGACCAAAACCAGCACCGACGCACTACGCGCCCACATCCACGAGTTCGACAATCAACTGCACACCATCTCCGGCCTCATCCAGCTCGGCGAATACGACGAGGTGGTCGGCTACGTCGAGGGTCTGACCATGGAGCGCGCGCAGGTCAGCGCGACCGTGACCGAGAAGATCGCCGACGTCGGCACCGCCGCACTCGTGATCGCCAAGATAGGTGCTGCTGCACAGGGGTTGGTCACGGTCGAGCTGGCGGCGGACACACATCTGGAGACGGTGGACCGCAGACTCGGACGAGATCTCGTGACAGTGGTCGGAAACCTCGTCGACAATGCCGTCGACGCCGTCGGTGAGATGCCGGAAGCCGCGCGCCGCAAGGTTCGGTTGTCGATTCGGGGCCGTGGCACCGCGGTCGAAGTGCGGGTCGAGGACGCCGGCCCCGGTATCGCGCCGGAGAATCGCGACAGGGTGTTCGGCCAGGGCTGGAGCACCAAGGGACAATCGAGCGACGGACACGGTTTCGGTTTGGCGCTGGTGCGCCTGACGTGTCGTCGGCGGGGCGGCGACGTCACCGTGAGCACTCGTTCGGCAGAGGACATCGAGTGGACTGTCTTCAGCGCAGTCCTACACGACGGAGAGGGCGCATGATCCGGGTACTGGTGGTCGACGACGACTTCATGGTGGCGAAGGTGCACAGCGGATTCGTCTCGCGGATAGACGGTTTCGAAGTGTGCGGCGTTGCCCATTCGGCCGAGACCGCGCTGGCCGCAGTCGGTGAGTTGCAACCCGACCTGGTTCTTCTCGACGTCCACCTGCCCGGCACCACCGGACTCGATCTGATCGCCCCGTTTCGCGAGCTGGCACCGGAGCTGGATGTTCTTGTCATCACTAGTGAGCGTGAGGCCGGCTCGGTCAAGAAAGCGCTGCGCAGCGGCGTCGTGCATTACCTGATGAAGCCCTTCACGTTCGAGGTTCTCCGTGAGCGTCTCGAGCGGTACCGATCGACATATGCGAATCTCGACAGCTCCGGCGAAGCAGAACAGACAGCAGTGGACGAGGCCTTCGGTGTGGCAGGTGGCGCGCCCGGGGCGTCGTCCCACAAAGGTTTGCCCAAAGGACTCAGTCCTGAGACCCTTCAGCTGGTCGAGGCAGCACTACGAGACGAAACCGAACCCGCCTCGGCCACAGATATTTCCGAGAGGGTCGGCATCTCACGCGCGAGCGCGAGGCGCTACCTCGAATACCTCTACGAAACCGGGCGGTCCACCACTTCGCTGAAATACGGAGTGGTGGGCCGCCCGGAACGTCGTTACGTCTGGAAACGCTGACCCTTCGCTACCCGACGCTGGTTCCTAGACCGCGCGGGCGCTGGTCTCCCAGTACCGCGCACGCAGCGCCTTCTTGTCCAGCTTGCCCAGCGGTGTCAGCGGAAGGGAATCCACGAAGTCGATGCTCTTGGGAGCGTGAACCGAACCCTTGGCCGCCTTCACCTTGTCGACCAGTTCCTCGGTGTCGACGGTCAGTCCGGCACGAAGTACGACACAGGCCTTGACGGCTTCGCCCCACTTGTCGTCCGGCACACCGACTACCGCCACCGACGCGACGGACGGATGCGCCGAGATCACGTCTTCGATTTCGCGGGGGAACACGTTGAAACCACCGGTCACGATCATGTCCTTCTTGCGATCGACGATGGACATGAACCCGTCCTTGTCCTTGCGCGCGATGTCGCCGGTGTGCAGCCAACCACCCCGGAACGCCTCAGCGGTTTCGGCCGGCTTCTTCCAGTAGCCCTTCATGATCAGCGGGCCACGGACGCAGATCTCACCGAGTTCTCCCTGCGGCACCTCGTTGAGGTCGTCGTCGAGCAACCGGACGTCGAGCCACGGCACCGGACGCCCACACGTGGCGAGGCGGGCCGGATCGTCGGCGAGGTGTTCTTCCTTGCGCAGCACCGAGATAGTCATGCCGCACTCGGTCTGACCGTAGAACTGGAAGAAGATCTGACCGAACTTCTTGATGCCCTCCTGCAGTCTGGCGGGAGACATCGCGGACGCTCCGTAAAACAGCGTCTGCAAACTCGAGACGTCCCGCTTGGGCAGATCGGGGTGGTCCATGAGCATGTAGATCATGGTGGGCACCAACATGGTTGCCGTGATCTTGTGCTTCTCGATCGCTTCGAGCACAGCACCTGGCTCGAAGGCAGGCAGGACGATCAACGCACCGCCGCGCAGCAAGGTCGGGATGAAGAACGCTGCACCTGCGTGTGAGAGTGGCGTGCAGATGAGGAAGCGGTTGTCCTCGGGCCACTGCCACTCCGACATCTGGATCTGATTGAGCGCAGCACCCGAACGGAAGGATCCGACAACACCTTTGGGCTTGCCGGTCGTTCCACCGGTGTAAACCATGCTGCTGGCGTCTTCGGCGTCGACGTGCGCTGCCTTCAGCGGCGCGGGCTCGAACGTGGCAGCCAGCGCGAGGATGTCGATTCCCACCTCGGACGGCCCCATCGAGAGCACGTTGGTCAACGACGGTGACGACGCCTTCAACTCGGCGGCACGCTCTTCGAAGGCATTGGGATCGAAGATCAGCGTCTCGATCTCGGCGTCGTCGACGATGTACTTGTGGTCGTCGAGCGATCCCATCGGGTTCAAGGCGCTCGCCCGGCAGCCGGTGATCATGGTCGCGCCCATACTGATCAGAACCTCGGGGCGATTCTTCGACAGCATCGCGGTGCTGGTGCCCTGAGTGATTCCCAAAGACGCGAGCGCCTGGGCGAAGCAGCTGATCTGATCGCGCATCTGACCGCCGGTGAGGATCACGTCGCCGAGGTACAGCGCGGGCTTGTCGTGATTGCGTTCCAGAGCGGTGATGAGCAGGTCCGGACCGTATACCGGTCGGTGCAGGTCAGCGAACTCGTCTGTCATCTGGTCTTCCTTCTGCTCGGCGCGTGCAGTCATCGAGATGTGCTCCCGGTCACGGATACGATATCCAGAATTGCACAAAACTGGAACAGGTTCCACCTCTTCGATCGAATCCGAGAATGCTCCCGATCAGCGGGAAGCCCGTCGTCACCCGCGAGAGCGGTGGTTAGCGTCGATGTACCCACCGAGACGACAGCGTCTCGGTCGCGTCCAACGGAGAGTGTCATGACTACCAACCTCGGTACCGCCCACTTCACGGCAACTGCTCCGCGTACTGCCACCACGCTCCTCTCCGATTTCGACTCGTTGTACGGCACCGTGCGCTCGGCACCCGACGGGGCCGTCGTCGAGCAGGACGTCGTGTTCTTCGGACGCCCCGATCCAGGCGCACTGCTCACCGGATCCGTGAGGGCGCTGAGTTCGACACTCGAGCGGATCACCGAATACCACGACCAGACCGGGCATCTGGTGGCCGAGGTCTTCGTCCGGGAAGCCCCGACAGCGGGCACCGGAACCGATTCCGTTGCCGCCCTTGCTGATTTCGCTGCTCGTCGTTACGGCTCGGCGTCACTACGACGCTTCCGCGGACGTTGCACCGCGACTTCCACGGGAACAGATCTGCACTGCTCCGTGACAGTGCTCGCGACGTACGAGAAGGACCACGAGAGCGTGGCCGACGTAGCTCTGGTCGCCACCGATCCCGCTGGGGTCGTCACTGCCCGGGCCTGGGCGACTTACGCGATCGACGATGTGGCGACACTCGCGAGCTGAATCTCTGCAGGTCACCGAGTAGGCGTTCCATCCAGCGGGAACTGCCGTATCTCCAGCGGACGCTTCGTCGTTGTATGAGACGGATCACATCACTGGAGCGTCGCAAGACGCGGCTCGGAGGAAGACATGGCACTCGGAACCGGCCCACTCACCACTACGGACACCCCGACGCAGACGGGCGCCGGCGAGGAAATTCGAGAAATCGAAGCGGCAGCGCCTCCCGCACGGTTCGCACGTGGATGGCACTGCCTCGGACTGAGCAATACCTATCGCGACGGTCAGCCCCACCAGATCGAGGCATTCGGCACCAGCCTTGTCGTCTTCGCCGACAGCAAGGGCGACATCAAGATTCTCGACGCATACTGCCGCCACATGGGTGGCAACCTTGCTCACGGAACCGTCAAGGGCGATTCGATCGCCTGCCCGTTCCACGACTGGCGTTGGGGCGGTAACGGAAAATGTACGGCGATCCCCTACGCACGACGCGTTCCGCCGCTGGCCAAGACGCGGGCATGGATCACTCTCGAGAAGAACGGTCAGCTGTTCGTCTGGCACGATCCCCAGGGAAATCCCCCGCCCGCCGAGGTCACGATCCCCGACATCGAGGGCTTCGGAAGCGATGAGTGGAGCGACTGGAGCTGGAACACGCTCACCATCGAAGGCTCTCATTGCCGCGAGATCGTCGACAACGTCGTGGACATGGCCCACTTCTTCTACGTTCACTACTCGTTCCCCAAGTACTTCAAGAACATCTTCGAAGGTCATGTCGCGAGCCAGTACATGGAATCGGTGGGACGTGAGGACGTCATCAGCGGCACCAACTACGGCGATCCCAACGCTGTGCTCCGTTCGGATGCTTCATATTTCGGACCGTCGTACATGATCGACTGGATCAAGAGCGAAGCCAACGGGCAGATCATCGAGACCGTCCTGATCAACTGCCACTACCCGATCTCGAACAATGCGTTCGTCCTGCAGTACGGCGCGATGGTCAAGAAGCTACCCGGTATGGACGACGAGTCCACTGCCGCGATGGCCGCGCAGTTCACCGAGGGCGTCGAGATGGGATTCCTTCAGGACGTGGAGATCTGGAAGAACAAAGCTCCGATCGACAACCCACTGCTCTCCGAGGAGGACGGCCCGGTTTACCAGTTGCGTCGCTGGTACAACCAGTTCTACACCGACGTCGAGAATGTCACGGAAGACATGACGAAGCGCTTCGAATTCGAGATCGACACCACCCGCGCAGTGGAGAGCTGGAAGCGGGAAGTCGCCGAAAACGTTGCCGCACGCGACGCCCAGGCACTCGAGACAACCTCCTGATCCGCAGTCGAAAACACTGCTGAGACAACCAGACTGGATGCAAGGAACAACATGACGTACGAAGTGCTCGAACAGATCAACGCGATGGCCGACGACATCTTCGCCGAAGGCATCGAGGCCGAGCGGATCGGCCGGGTGGCCGACGACACCGCCAAGAAGATGAAGGCAATCGGTTCCATCCGCATGCTGCAGCCCAAGGAGCATGGCGGCATGGAGGCGCATCCGCGCGAATTCGCCGAAACCGTCATGCGCATGGCTTCACTGAACCCGTCGGCCGGCTGGGTCCACGGGATCGTCGGAGTTCACCCGTGGCAACTCGCGTTCGCGGATCCCAAGGTGCAGCAGGAGATCTGGGGATCCGATCCCGACACCTGGATGGCATCGCCGTACATGCCCGGCGGAATGTGTATCCCCACCGACGGCGGCTACAAGTTCTCCGGTCGCTGGCAGTTCTCCTCCGGTACCGACCATTGCGACTGGGCATTCCTCGGCGCGATGGCGTGCGACAAGGACGGCAACATGGAGATGCCGCCGCGCATGCTCCATGTGATCATTCCGCGCACCGACTACGAGATCATCGAAGACTCGTGGGATGTCATGGGACTTCGCGGCACCGGCTCCAAGGATCTCGTAGTCAAGGATGCGTATGTCCCCGATTACCGCGTCATGGACTGCGACGAGGTCATCGACGGCACGGCAGTGCGCAAGTACGGGCGCACCGAGACGCTGTACCTCATGCCGTGGTCGAACATTTTCCCCCTCGGAATCACCGCCGCCACGATCGGCATCTGCGAGGGAATGCTCTTCCACGCCAACGAGTACCAAGCCGATCGCATCAACGCGCAGGGCACGGCGATCAAGGACGACCCGTACACCTTGTTCGCCATCGGTCAGGCAACCGCCGACATCCGGGCTGCGCGCGACACCCTGCTTGCCAACGTCGACCGCATGTGGGATCGAGTGGACGCTGGCAAGGAAGTGACCTTCGAGCAGCGCGCGGAGGGACGTCAGACTCAGGTACAGGCCGCCTGGCGCGCCGTCAACGCAATCGATCAGGTCTACCCACGCTGCGGTGGCAACGCATTGCGGATGGACAAGCCGCTTCAGCGATTCTGGCGCGATGCTCATGCTGGACAGCATCACGCAATTCACGTGCCGAGCACCGTTTTCCACGCCGCATCACTGAGCCGTCTCGGCGCAGACCCGCAGGGTCCGCTGCGGGCGATGATCTGATCAGACTTCGACACAAGAAATCGACAGGAAAAAGACACGATGACACGCACTGACATCAAGGGACTTGGCTACGTCAAGATCTCGACCAACGACATGGCACGTTGGCGCACTTTCGCTTTCGACGTTCTCGGCTTCGCCAAGGGCAGTGGGCCGGACGAGAACGCGCTCTACCTACGACTCGACGAGCGTGCTGCTCGCATCGTCGTCGTCGAGGGTGAGCGCGACGAGATCGTCAACATCGGTTGGGAGGTCGCCGACCACGCCGCACTGCGCCGCGTTCAAGAAGCACTCGAAAAGAACGGCACCGAGGTCGAGCAGCTTTCGCTCGCCGAAGCAGATGCTCGACGGGTCGAAGAGGTCATCGCCTTCACCGATCCCGGCGGAGCAGCCATCGAGGTCTTCCACGGAGCGATCCTCGACCACAGCCCCGTGGTGACGCCCTTCGGCGCTCGATTCGTCACCGGCTCACAGGGTCTCGGCCACGTCGTACTCCCCGTCATGGACAGTGCTGCGAGCTTCGACTTCTACACCGAGGTGCTCGGCTTCTACCCGCGCGGCGCCTTCCGCCTGCCGGCCCCGCCTGAATTCGGGCCGCTGCGAATCCGTTTCATGGGCGTCAACGAGCGTCACCACAGCTTGGCCCTGTGCCCGGCACCGCACGGCGGCGCACCCGGCCTGATTCACATCATGGTCGAGGTGGACACCCTCGACGCCGTCGGCCAGGCACTCGACCGCGTGATGAAGGACGGATTCTCCGTGTCGTCGACCCTGGGTCGTCACACCAACGACAAGATGATCTCCTTCTACGTCCGCGCACCTGGCGGCTGGGACATCGAGTTCGGCACCGAGGGCGCGAGGGTGGATCAGGACTCGTACTCCTCCGAGGAGATCACCGCTGACAGCTACTGGGGCCACGACTGGTCCGGAAGCGAACCACTGGCAGCTATGTAGTACCCGCCGGTGGCGATCAATACCTGCCGGTGGCGATGTAATACCTGCCAGTAGTTAAACGACGAGGGGGTTTGCGCGAGCATTCGCGC
>NZ_JBXAFO010000008.1:0-109011 GCF_058793255.1 Rhodococcus sp. MPR-R1B | reverse complement strand
CAAAACCCCCGGCGTCGTTTCCACCCGCGACGCGCCCGAAAACAGACCGGTGATCCACTTCACAAATCCGTAACTCTATGACACTATTTCTAATTGAAATAGCCAGTTCACTGGTTGTGGAGCTCTAAGAGAAGTGAGGTACACGATGACACTGCAGGCTGTGGATGCTTTAGGCGCCGATTCGGCCCCGACAGCAATTCTCGATCGCGTCTCGCTGGTTCTCGACGCCTTCGACGGTCCCGGCAGGTTGACGCTCGCTCAAGTCGTTCGGAGCACGGGCCTTCCCCGCTCGTCTGCCCACCGCATGCTCGAACGTCTCGTCTCGATGCGTTGGCTGCGTCGCGACGGCCGTGACTACGAACTCGGTATGCGCCTCGTCGAACTGGGATCGCTCGCGGTTCATCAGGACCGCCTCCACGCTGCAGCCATGCCCCTTCTCCATGAGCTCTACCGAGTCACCGGATTTGTGGTTCACCTCGGCATCCTCGACGGGCCCGATGTGGTCTACATGGAGAAGATCGGCGGACGCCTCGCCGCCGCAGTGCCGACGCGTGTCGGTGGTCGACGCCGCGCCGAGACCACTGCGATCGGTCAGGCACTGCTCGCGTTCGGTTCGCCGAAGTCCTCGGGCTACGCACTGCCCCACCTCGCCAGAATCCGCGAGTCCGGGGTGGCCTTCGAATCCGGAAACGGCCTACCGGGATTCAGCTGTCTTGCGGCACCGATCGGCCCCATCGGCCGCGCCGTCGCCGCGGTATCCATCTGCGCGCCGTCGAAGGCCCTCCGCCTCGACCACGTCAGCGCAGCGCCGGTCCGTATGGCGGCCGCTGCCATTTGGCGAGGCATCGACGGCGGATCGCTGAGCGTCACTCCGACTTTGCAACGTCGTCATCTGCTGCGCAACATGCCGACCGCAGCCGGGGCCTGACTCAGATACTCGAACCGTTGCCGGTGAGCCCGGCTTGCTCGAGCGCCAACACGTACTCCTCGACGTTCTTCCATTTGCCAGGCGTCGAGGGCAACGGTGATCCCAGTCGGTCGTGCTCGGCGACGTTCGCGAACTCGGCGGTCGCACGATCGATGTCGTCGAGCAGTTCGCGAGCAAGTTCGATCTCGGCTCGGAAGTACCGTTCCGACCATCGCAACGTCATGACCGGGAACGACCAGGCCGGCTCGTTCTCGGCATGATCTGCGTGGAGTTTCGCGCGTCGAATCTGCTCTTCGACATTGGCGATGTGGGCTTCCACCAGCGCCTTCAGTCGCTCGGGCTCGTTGAGGTGTCCCATCCACAGACGCAACATCACACCGTGCTTGAGCACCGGAACTTCCACCGGTGCCTCCCGTGACCACGTCCGGACGGCGTCGGTTCCTGACTGAGTAATGGAGTAAAGGCGCTTGCCTCGCACCCCTGGTTCGGAGACGACCCGGGACTCCACGAACCCGATGCTTTCGAGCTTCTTCAGTTCTGCGTACACCTGGCTGATGGACGGGCTCCAATAGAAGAAGCCGACACTCCAGTCAGCCCACTTCTTCAAATCGTTTCCGGTCAGCTCCTCCCCGAACGTCAGCATCCCGAGCACTGCCCAGCTGGTAGCGGGAAGTCCTCGGGACACGTCATCAGGTTCGGACATGCCCGAAGTCTAACAATCACTGGTCATTTGCTGGTTTCGTAGAATCCGAACGGACCGCTGAGCGGGATCAAATTTGCTCGAAACCCCTCCACCTGCCACTCGGTCGGTCCTGACCCGTGCCGAGAAGCCATTGCTGCCATTGAGTGGGACTGCCGCTGGATTACGGCCGCGGCGCCACACATCGTTGCTTCTGAAGCTGTTTGCAGAGTTTTGAACAAAAGATTTGAACAAGGAGACGACATGACCGTGGAAAACGCCGAGCCGCCAGTTCTGGACGGACGCACACTTCGCAACGTGATGAGCAATTTCTGCACCGGCGTCACCGTCATCACCGCTCACGACGGAAATTCACCCCTCGGTTTCACCTGCCAGTCCCTGGTCTCGGTATCGCTTGATCCCCCGTTGCTCTCGTTCTGCCCGGCGAAGACGTCGACAAGTTGGCCGAAGCTTCGCGAGACGGGAACTCTCTGCATCAATGTTCTCGCCCACGATCAGCAGGACATGTGTTCGGCGTTCGCTCGCGGCGGGACGGACAAGTTCCTCGGCGTCGAGTGGGATGCCGCCGGCAACGGTGCTCCGGCGCTGAGCGGCGCGCTCGCCCGCATCGAAGCAACGGTCGAGCAGGAGCACGACGCCGGTGATCACACCATCGTCGTCGCACGCATCACCGATCTGAACGTGCTGCGCCACGACGGTCCGCTTCTGTTCTACCGCGGCGGGTTCGGACGCTTCGACGCCTGAGTGCTCAGGCTGTCCCGCTGCGTGGGAGATGCCGGCGCCGAATCGAGCCCGCACCGATAGCGTCCGAAGTAGTTGTCAGACCCTGAACTTCTCGACTGATCGGACTAACTCGATGACCACTCTCGAACCAGACACCACGGCCGCGATCACGGCGACGGTTACCACCTACCTCGACGCCGTGGCTCGCGGATCGTCAGCGGACATCGCCGCCCTCTACGCCGAGAACGCGACGCTCGAAGACCCGGTCGGCAGCGAACCCCGCGTCGGCAAGGCCGCGATCACCGAGTTCTACGGCGCTCTCGAGGGCGGTTCGCAAGAGACGGAACTGCTTACCTTGCGGGTGAGCGGATCCAGCGCGGCCTTCCACTTCCGCGTCGTCACACCGGTGGGCGATCAGGTCTACGAGGTCGAGCCGATCGACGTCATGACTTTCGACGAGGACGCCAAGATCACGAGCATGCGCGCCTTCTGGTCACCGGCCGATCTGATTGCACGCTGATGCGTCAGGTCAGTTGCCGCAACTGCGGAAATCGCGTCCTCGTCGAGAAGTACAGCGAAGCGCACACCAGCGTCCAATGGCTCGAAGAGTCGCAGGAAGTGTGCCCGGAGTTGGGTCGCGTGAACAGCCGTGCCAACGCTCAACGGACGTGTGGCGCTCTGCGCCAGACGATCAACGACCTTGCCGACGCCGGTGAGCTGGAGATGAGCCTGCGCAGCTACCCGGTGCCGGGCAAGCTGTCCTGAACGCTTCCGCGTAGCATTTCGGCGAACATGCGCGCCGATTCCAAGTCGTCGGCGTTCGGCCGCCCCTTCCGGATACCGCCGAACGGCTTGAACGGGAGATAGGTATCCCACGCACGGGACGAGAAGGCTGCGACCACATCGAAGCCCTTCTGTTCGAGCAACTGAACCAGTGGACGCGAGAAGCGATGAATCCCCTTGTCAGGAAAACCACTGGTGGCGAAGACAAAAGCCTTGGATCGCCGTTCTTCGGGGAGTGCCTCGACGAACGAGCGTAAATCTGCGTGGTACGAGCGTAGGTAGATGCCGGAGCCGAACCCCACGAGGTCGTAGTCGGCGAGCTGCGCGGCGTCGATGTCACCGGGCTCGACCACGCGAGCATCGAGAACTTCTCCGATGACGTCGGCGATCAGCTTCGTATTGCCATGGGAGACAGAGGTACACACGATGATTGCTTTCATCGGCTGAGTTCTCTCATTTTGGACATACGCATCCCTCCGCCTGGTTTGTCACTGACAGTTCCAGGATAGAGGCCCCGGCGAAGCTACGGAGAAGGGTGGCGATGGGGAATGATGCCGGTATGTCAGCAAGGTTGAAGGGACGAAGACGTGCGGTGAACGCGCTGCTCGTCGACGTCGAACGATGGGCCGCTGAGCACGATGACGTCAAAGCTGTAGCGCTGGTCGGGTCCTACGCGCGCGGCGCGGAGCGTATGGCGAGTGATCTTGATCTGATGATCCTGGCCGACGACGCGAACGCGCTCGCAAATGAAGACTGGTTCGACCGGCTCCGCCCCGACGCGCGATTCATCAGAGCCGCCAACTGGGGGCCAGTCCGAGAACGACGCTTCCGCCTACGGTCCGGCCTCCTCGTCGAACTGAATTTCGCGAGCGAGAGCTGGGCCGACCTTCCGCTCGACGCGGGCACTCGACGCGTCCTCGAAGACGGCCACCGAATCCTGTACGACACCGGGCCTCTTCGCGTCGCTACGAGCGAGGGAAGAACTGCTCGATGAGCACCAAGACGGTCTTCGAGACCTTGGCCGCCGAAATAAACGCGCTGCGCGGCTCTCCCGTCGTCGCGATCGACGGCGTCGACGGGAGCGGCAAGACGACATTCACGAAAAGTCTTGCAGCACAGCTGAATGAACGCCCCGCCATTGTGATTCACGTCGACGACTTCCTCAATCCGCCGGAGATTCGCCATCGCAGAGGTCGGCTGTCACCGGAAGGCTTCTGGCTCGACAGCTACGACTACGACGCCCTCGAGCGTCATGTTCTCGCCCCTCTGAGACCGGGAGGTAACCGCGAGTACCGACCACGACGGGACAGCGACGCGTACTTGCATGCAGCCGACGGAGCCGCAGTCCTCGTCGAGGGACTCTTTCTGCATCGGGACGAACTTGCTTCCCGATGGGACTATTCGATCTTTCTCGACGTGCCCTTCGAGATCACCGCCGAGCGAATGAACCTTCGCGACGGAACGAACGCGGATCCGGAACACCCGTCGATGAACCGTTATGTCGGCGGCCAACGTCTGTACTTCGCGGCTGCAGAGCCCTGGACCCGCGCGGACAGTGTCATCGACAATTCAGACCCGAAACTGCCTCGAATCACGACACATGCCGCCCACTAGAGTTGGCAGTCCGCATCGCCGGCCCCGCGTTTCATCGGTGCGCTGTGGATGTGAATTGGAAGGTTGCGGCATCCACGATCTCAGCGGGCGTGATGTCGATTTCGCCGTTGAGCCAGGCCGTCACCAATTCGGCCAGGCCGCCCACGAACAGTAATCCGTTGATCTCACCCTGATGGGGAGGCCAAGCTCGATCGCCGTACAAGAGCGCAGCCTCGTCGGCCACCATCTGCGCGAACCCACGCAGCGCTCCCCGCCGGTGAGTGCGCAGCGGCTCGTAAGCCACCGACTCGACCATCGCGACACGCCCTTTTCGAGGATCGTCCGTCAGGATGTTGACGAACGAAGCAATGGCGCTCCGCACGCGCTCCTCCCGTGTCCCCTCGGTCGTTCGGAGTGCAGCCATTCCGGCCACGCGCACCTCGTCGACGATTCCGTCGAAAACCTGCTGGAGGAGTTCGTCCCTGCTGGTGAAACTCTCGTAGAAATATCGCTCTGTCAGCTTGGCATGCGCACAGATGGCGGTCATGGTGGCACCCTGCCTGCCCGCGGCCGCAAACACGTCCAGTCCTGCTGCGAGCAAGCTTTCACGCCGAAGCGCGGCCCGCTGCTCACCACTCAGACCGGCATATCGACGGGGCGTGGGAGAAGCCATGAGTCGATCTTGACAGACGACGCGACTGTGACGCAGACTACCCCCATCTGACAGGCGCCACTGTCAGATGCAAACGGAAGGCAGGTACGTGATGTCGAAAATCCTGGCCGCTCCACCCATCCGGTCGCAGTTGCGTCCCATCTCAGGCAATTCGGGACTACCCGGAATAGGGCAAACTTTCGAATACATCCGCGACCCTCTCGCTCTGATGCAAAAACGCTGGGATCGTTACGGCGAGGTCTCGTGGTTCTCGATGGCCGGTAGACGGTGGGTCGCAGCCCTCGGGCCCGACGCATGCCAAGAAGTTCTCCAGAACAAAGACCGCGCTTTTGTCAACAGCGACGGTTGGTCAGTGCTCATCGGCCCCTTCTTTCACGGGGGTCTGATGCTTCTCGACTCCGAAGAGCACCTACGACAACGACGCATCATGCAACAAGCCTTCACGAGATCGCGTCTCGAAAAGACCGTGGACGTGCTGAATCCCGCGATCGCCTCCGCGCTCGACGCCTGGACTCCGTCCGATGGGTTCCGCGCCTACACCGCCCTCAAAGCTCTCACACTCAACCTGGCGACCGACATCTTCATGGGCGGCGCGGAGGGGACCACTGAAAGCGAAATCGACTCTGTGAAAAAAGCTTTCGTCGATTGCGTGCAAGCTGCAACCTCGGTGATCCGTTATCGAGTTCCCGGCACCAGATGGAAGCGCGGCCTCGACGGGCGCCGAACCCTCGAAAACTTCTTCCGCCGCTACCTACCTGCGCGCCGTTCACGCGAAACCGACGACCTGTTTTCCGTTCTCTGTCACATCGAATCAGACACCGGACAGCGCTTCAGCGACGGCGAGGTGATCGATCACATGATCTTCCTGCTGATGGCCGCACATGACACCTCCACCATCACCATCTCGACAATGATGCAATATCTCGGCCAGAATTCGCAGTGGCAGAACAGATGTCGGGCGGAATCACTCGCACTGAGTACGTCGACGCCGAGCTATGCCGAACTCGACCAACTCGCCGGCTTGGACCTGGTGATGAAGGAATGCCTCCGACTCGTCGCTCCCGTGCCGGTCATGGCTCGCCGAGCGGTGTGTGACACCCAGATACAGGACCACTTCGTACCCGCTGGGACCTACGTGTCAGTGGTGCCACATTTCACTCACCACATGCCGCAGTACTGGCCCGACCCCGAACATTTCGATCCCGAACGTTTCGCGGACCACCGACGTGAAGACAAGGTGCACCGGTATGCCTGGGAACCGTTCGGTGGAGGCGTGCACAAATGCCTCGGCATGCACTTCGCCGGCGTCGAAATCAAAGCGATCATGCACCACCTGCTCACACGCTTCGATTGGCAGGTCGCGCCCGGCTACACCGCCCCTCTCAACTACATGTCCTTGCCGTTCCCCTCCGACGGACAGCCGATCGATCTGAAACCACTCACGACTTCTCATGACCGGTAGCGACCGAACCGACGTCAGGATCAACTCGCACATGACTACCGGCACAGACGCTTTCGAAATCCAGAGGAAAACATGAGCACTCGGCCTGCCCGAAACCGGCATGCACGCGCTGCTCCGAAACCAGAGGTCGTCGCAGCGGCGGAGTTCCTACTCGCAGAATCCGACGCCCATGTCTTCCGTCGCCGCTATCTCGAACTGCTCACCCACACCACAGCACCGGATGGCGCAACCGTCACGGACTACACGGTCGCCGAAAGGTATCTACTCAACTCTGCAGCAAAGAGACGTGCTGCGCGGCGCCCGGCCACTCCTTAGCCACGATCGCCGGTCGGGCAGCGCTCGCGGCGAACGTCGAGAACCTCGGCACCGGTTTCACGAATTCGTCGTGGGGTAACGACGAAGAATAGAGTGCGCTGCCTGGGTGACGGCGGTGCGATCGTAGGTTTGCACGAAGTCGAAGGTCCGCTCGAGATCTGGACCGTTGTCATGAAGATCTCGCGCCGACAGCATCGCCGCATGGTGCGGTCCCAGAGTGACGACCGTCCACTCGTTGACGAGATCATCACCCGGGTCGAGCGGCGCGTGTTGAACTTTACCGTCGAGCATCACGGACAGTCCGACACCGTAGACACCGGCAAACCCTACGGTGTCGGCGAGGTGACGCCACCGTGCTGTTGTGGATGCGGTGAAATGCTCGGCTTGTTGAAAGGTGCCCAGAACAAGCATCGAGGAACCCGATGTGGCGGCTTGCGCTTCGAGGGACTTGCTCAGTTGGATCAACAGACGCTTGGTACCGCGCCGGATCCGGCTGTGAGCAGACACGATCGAGTAGGGAGTGCCCACCTCGGGGATGGGATCACTCCACACCGGACTGTCGGGCATCGCGACGACCGGTTCGGACAACAGTGAACTCGGATCGTCGACTGCGGGATACAACTCACCCGTTCCGTATGTGGCTCCGATGGTGATTGCGGCAAGACGGGACGATTCCGAGTCGACACCCTCGGCAAGGATAATCGCGTTCGATCGCTCGACGTAGGCGCCGAGCGCGTGCACCGTCGTTCCCACTTCGAAATATGCTGCCTTGGAAAGCAATTCAGCGGAAGTGATAATGATGTCGGGTTCGACCAAAGACAGAAGTGTCGCCGAGTGCCTGTCGATGCCGACACCGTCGAGTGCAATCAGACGCCCGCCCGCGCGGGCTTCTCTGATCACTGCCAGAGAGTTGTGGGGATCGGTAAGCACCGATGCGCTGTCAACCGTGATGACGATCCGTTGCAGATTTCTCGTCGCTCCTTCGATACCAGGAGCGTTCAGAGCTGCTCGGGAAGCCGAGTCGACTGCCACCAGCAACGGCAGGCGATCCGCGACGGTGCATGCGAGTGCAGTACGGGACATGGCCAGTTTGTGACTGTCGAATTCCGAGCGTTGCTGCATCAATTGCGAGGCGCGACGGAGGGCATGCGCCGAACACAGAGAGGAATTGTCAGGCCCACGCAATTGCAACTCGGCGCCTGCAAGTGCGTGGTCGTCGAGGCGGCGTATCGGTGCGAACTGCATGCTTACTTCCAGACCAATCACATCGGAGAACTGGGTGATCGGAGAATTCGACGATGTCGAACCGTTGCTGGTGTCATACGCCATGGTGTGGCTCTTCACTACGAGTCGGGACCACCAAGCGTTCATGCGGCCGGACGCGTCGATGGCAGCGCCGGCTGCTCGACACCGAACGAGACTACCGCAAATCTCGGCGCAACCCGGTGACGACAACCTGATCCCGCGCCGCAAAGTGCACATCGACACGCAGATCAGACCAGATACCAAGTCAACGCGTATCGAGCACTGCTCACTTCACATCGTTCGTGGGAGTTGTTTCCGGCTCAAGCACCGAGAGCATCAGCGGTCGACGTGGCAACGCCCGCAATGAGTTCGGAGGCGCCGAGAGCCTGAAAGATCATGGAGACCGCTCGCGTCGGGGCAAACAAGCGAATGCGGTTGTTGCCACGCCCCGCAGCATCGACAACGGCATTCGCCACTCCGGACGACATGAAGGTCACGCCGGAGAGATCGACGTGAATATCGGTTCCGACCAGGAGAAGTCGGTCGAGCGCGTGCACCAATTCCACCCGCTGACCCATGTCCAATTCTCCGGCAAGTCTCAGTACCGCATACGAAGGGGTGTAGCTTTCCACGTCGATACTGTACCGATGCCCTTCTCGGCCGGCGCTGTCAAAGAGATCGAGAACATTTGCAGCTGAAGAACGTTCGTTGATCGTAGTCATGAAAGCCTCTTGTCTGGACTCGGCGTGCCCCACCGCCCGAATCAGCGATGAATCACTGTGCGTCGGATAACCAACCGTGTCGGTCACTGCGTTCCAGACGAACTCTGCCACCGGCAGGTTTCGCCGACACAACCACATCTATAACGCTAGGGTCTCGAAAACGTCACAGCGCGATATCGCACTTTTGGCGCCACCCCCGACGCACTGAACCGCTACCTCGCCTGGCCCCCGACGTGCCTGCGGGGCGACGTCTCTGCGGCGTCGACCACTGGCTTTCTCGCTCATCGGGAAGGTGGGTTCGCCGCACCACCATTCCGCAATACCTTCTGTGACATGGATAACATTGTCGACGTACTCGTCATCGGATCGGGCGCTGCCGGATCGGCCGCAGCGCTCCAAGCGCACGCCGACGGCGCATCGGTCGTGATTCTGGAAAAGAGCGGACCTGATTCCGCGGGCGGCAACACTCGACTGTCCGGCAGTGGATGGTTCGTCAACCAGGACCCCGCTGCCGCCCGAACCTTCCTGCGTTCGTTGAACGGGGAGTTCCCCGTTGCCGAGGACGTCATCGATGCCTGGGCCGAGAACACTCACGGACTGTCCGACTGGATCCGCAGTCTGGGTGCAACTGTAGCGATGACCGGCGATTTCCATTCCGCGGCAGAGTTCGCCGAACTTGACGGAAGTTCTTGTTACGCAGGGATGGACACCGTCGAAGGGAAGATGGGCAATGAACTTCTCTACCGGTTCCTCGTCTCCGCTCTCGCTGAACGCGGCGTCACAACACTATTCGACACCGAAGCCACCGGACTGCTGACGGATGAATCCGGAGCGGTGACCGGAGTCGAGATCCGTTCGGGTGAAAAGACTTCGCAGATCCAGGCACGCCGGGGCGTCATCCTTGCCACCGGAGGATTCGAAGCAAATCCGACGATGGTGCGCGACTACTTGCGTCTGGAGAATCCGAAGATCTGGGGCTCACCATCGGCAACCGGCGACGGTCACCGCATGGCACAGGCCGTGGGCGCCGATCTGTGGCACATGAACAACATGATGACCATTACGGGAATTCCCGGCGACCTCGAAAATCCGACTGGATTCTTCCTCGCACTGTGGAACGCGCACAACTATGTGTTCCTCAGCCGGGAAGGTAGACGCTTCACCGACGAGTCAGCCGAAATGCGGCATGGTCATGTGTTCAGAGAGGGTTCTTACCAACACTTTCCGGTGCAACCGATGAACGTCGTCTTCGACGAGACGATGAGGTTGGCCGGACAGCTGAGCCCCGGCCGCGACGCACTGCCCGTCGGCCACAGGGTTCTCGACGAAGGGTACGAGTGGAGCTCGGACAATCAAGCCGAGATCGACAAGGGATGGATCCTCAAGGCGGACACGCTCGCCGAACTCGCCGAGAAACTCGGACTGGACCCAACAGTCGTGGAAACGAGCGTGCGACGCTACAACGAGGCGTGCGCGGACGGCATCGACCATTCGTTCGGCCGCAATCCCGAAACTTTGGCCCCGGTGGCTACCGCTCCGTTCTACGCCGTCTCCGGGTCGCCACTGCTGGGATGGAGTAGCGGTGGGCCGCGCCGCGACGGTCATTCCCGCGTACTCGATACTGCCCGCAATCCAATTCCTGGCCTCTACGCCGCGGGCGCGGTCAGTTCCACCTACAGCGCGGCCAAGGACGGCGGATTCCACATTGCCGACGCCTTCGCATTCGGCCGTGTCGCCGGGGCCCATGCCGCCGCGCGTAAAGCTTGATATCGCCGGCCTTTCGACTGACTAGCCACGCACGATTACGTGGCTGGTCAGTTGTGGTCGATCGTCACGCAGATGAATCCTCTGCGCCGGATGAAACCGGGATTCGTACCGGGACGCTATCGCCTCGGCCGTCCCGTAATAGCTCACATCGCGCGGACGTCCCTTCGCACGCCGCAAGGACTCGTCGAAGCTTGCTTCAACCCAGATTCGTAGGTCGAACTGATCTCGCATCAGTCCGCGAAAAAGCAGCACTCCCTCGACGATCACAATGGCGCGATCCGGGACTCGTGGCTTCGACACCACCGATTCGTCTGTCTCCGGATCAGTCGAGACGTAGGAAATTTCGGTAACTTCGGCCAACCGTAGCGGCACCATCACACGGCTACTCAGGTTCGAATAGTCGTACGCATCCTCGAGATACCCACGCACCGTGTCAGGATCTTTGTTCCGTACCGCTTTCGCAGTCGAGAACTCGTCCCCATGGATCATGACGAAGTCATGGCCCGACTTCGAGATACCGGCAGCCAACTCGTCCGCGATCGTCGATTTTCCGGAAGCCTCGATTCCCGAGATCCCGACAAAGTGCGTCCGGCCCGATCTTCGTGGCAGCGCACGACGTGCTCGACTAGAGAACCCGAATCATCCGCGCCGAAGGTCTTCTGCCGATTCACACCCGAGCAGCCTTGACCTCGTCGAAGAACGCGATAACGGCTGCCTCGTTCTCCGGCGGAACAGTCAGCGATGCCCGTGGACCCGCTACCGCGATCGAGTCGTCGGCGAGCCTGTTCCCGATGGTGAGTTTCAGTCCCGACTTCGACGGTTTCGCCTTCACCGCAATGTGTTCGACATGCCAACGAGCCACTTCGCTCGTGCTCGCGGCGGTGCGGTCGAAGACCTCCACCGTGCGGTGGTCGAGGACCATCACGATGTTGGTCCCGACGGTGACTTCCAGATAGCGCCGTTCCGCCACGGTATACGCCTTTCGGTTAGGTGAAACCGACGCTACACACCGTGGCGGAACTCAGCGTGTCAAAACCTCAGCTGTTCAAGATTTCAGCTGTTCGAAACCTCAGCGGGACGAACTTCCTGCATCCACCGGCAGGGCGACCGACGTGATGTAGCGAGCCTCGTCGGAAGACAGGAACAGAGCAGCGTTCGCTACGTCCACCGGTTCGATCCACGGAATGGCGAGCATGTTCATCGTCATCGCTGCGGCAGCAAATTCTTCGCGCGTCGGGTTCTCGAGATCGGGGCGGAACTTGCCGCGCACCAACGAATTTTGAATCATGAGGGTGTCGACGTTGGTGGGATGGACCGTATTGACGCGTACGTTGTGCGGAGCCAGTTCCTTTGCCAGCGAACGCATCAGACCAACGACTCCATGCTTGGCTGCGGTGTAGTGCGCGACTCCGACCAGCCCCCGAAGTCCGGCGATGGAGCTTGTGAGTGTCATCGATCCCCCGCCCCGCGCGATCAAGTGCGGAGCCGCGACGGTCGTGGTGTGCCACACGCCGGTCAGATTGACGTCCACCATGGTCTGCCACATCGTTTCCGACATGGTCAGGGCCCCGTCGGAGGACGTGATACCAGCTGTAGCGCAGACGATGTCGAGACCACCGAGCGTTCCGACGGCCGAGTCCACGGCACTGCGTAGTGCCTCGAGATCCCGAACGTCCACTACCGCAGATTCGACCTTTCGCCCCAGCGCCCGGATCTGCGCCACTGTCTCATCGAGATCGGCCTCCGTCGCGGGCGGCGTGACTGTGGTTTCCACCGAGGTGCACACGTCGACCGCGATGATGTCCGCGCCCTCTTCGGCAAAACGCACGGCCTGAGCCCGCCCGATTCCTCGTGCCGCACCCGTGATCAGCGCGATCTTGCCTTCCAATCGAGAAGTCATCAATTCACACTTTCTGGGTCAGGCCGGCGTCGACAACCAACTGACAGCCGGTCATGTAGCGGGACTCCGCGGATGCGAGGAACAGGACCGCATTACTGACGTCCACCGGATCGACCCAGGGAACGGGCAGCAAGTTGCGAGCGCTGAGCACTGCAGCAGCGTCTGCTTCGGTGGGATTCTCGATGTCCGGGCACAGGTTCGCGAACACTCGCTCGTTGATGATCATCGGGGTACGTACCGAACCCGGATGCACGGAGTTGACGCGGATACTCTGCGCCCCCAACTCGTTGGCCAGCGTTCTGGCCAGGCCCACCACGGCATGCTTGGCTGCGCTGTAATGACTTGCTCCGGCAATACCTTTGATTCCCGCTGTCGAGCTGACCAGAACGACGGATCCACCGTCGCCGAAGTGCGGAACGCAGGCCTTGACGGTGTGCCACGCCCCGGTCAGATTGACGTCCAGCGAGCGGTTCCACACTGCAGGATCGATGGTCCACGACGGTCCCGGCGTGTCGTAGACGCCTGCATTCGCGACCACGACGTCCAACCCGCCGAGTTCGGTAACGCACTCGGCCACGACGGCGGCCAGACCGTCGAAGTCCCGAATATCCGCCACACCGGTGACCGCGACACCGCCTCGATCACGCACTGCCTGAGCGGTTTCCGCCAACCCCGATTGCGCCTGTTCGACATCCAACGCGATCACGGACGCGCCTTCCTCGGCGAGCCGCTCACAGTGTGAGCGTCCCATTCCGCCGGCCGCACCCGTCACGAGTACCCGCTTGCCCTCCAGCCGGCTCATGCGTGCACCGCGCTGTTCAGCTCGAAGCCTCGGTATCCCGCTGCTGCCACGTCTGCACAGATGTCGGAGTAGACACCGAAGCCTCCGATGAAGGGCATGAATATCCTCGGCTTTCCCGGGATGTTGGCTCCCATGTACCAGGAGTTCGCGGATGGGAACAATGTTGCCGACGCCCGGCGTGAGCACTCCTCGAGCCAGTTGTCCACGGCTTCGGCACTCGGCTCGATGGTGTCGATGCCCGCCGAATCGAGGTGGTTGATCGCGTCGGCGATCCAGTCGACGTGCTGTTCGGCAGCGAGAATCATGTTGGACAGCACACTCGGGCTGCCCGGCCCGGTGACGATGAACAGGTTCGGGAAGCCGTGAACTCCCAAACCAAGATAGGTTCTCGGACCCGCATGCCAGTTCTCTCGCAAGGTCTCGCCGTTGCGGCCACGGATCTCGATGCGATCGAGTGCCCCGGTCATCGCATCGAAACCGGTGGCGAACACCAATGCGTCGAGTTCGTAGTGCGAGTCGGTCGTCTTGATCCCGGCCTCGTCGATTGCCTCGATCGGTGCGCTCTTGAGATCGACCAGGCTCACGTTGTCACGGTTGTAGCTCTGGTAGTAGTCGGTGTCCGTCACGATCCGCTTGGTCCCGATGGGGTGGTCGTTCGGGATCAGCAGGTCGGCGATGGCCTGATCTTCGACCACCGATCTGATCTTGGCCTCGGCAAATGCTGCCGCCGTCGCGTTGGCGTCGATGTTGCTGGTCTGGTCTGCGAAGGTTTTGGCGAACAGAACACCGCCGAGCTTCCACCGCTCCTCGTAGGCCGCGTTCCTCTCGGCCTCGGACACCTCGAGCGCGCTGCGAGGATCCGAAACGAACGGAGATCCACCGCCACTGCGCTTGGACAGCGCTCGACGCTCGGCGTAGTCGGCCTTGATCTCTGCGCGTCGTTTGTCATCGAGAGGCGTGTTTCCCGCCGGCACACTGTAATTCGCGGACCGCTGGAACACGAAGAGGTGATCGGCCTGCTCGGCGATCAACGGAACGGACTGGATGCCCGACGATCCGGTGCCGATCACTCCCACTCGCTTGCCGGTGAAATCGACGCCCTCGTGCGGCCAGAAGCCGGTGTGGAAGACCTCACCGCCGAAAGTCTCGCGACCTGCAATGTTCGGAACGTTCGCGGTCGAGAGGCTGCCCGTGGCGCACACCACGAACCGCGAGGTGACGTCATGACCACCGTCGGTGTGCACTCGCCACGTCGACGAGTCCTCGTCGAACTGTGCGCTCAGGACACGGGTATCGAAAGTGAACCCACTGCGTAGGTCGAAGCGATCGGCGACGTGATCGAGGTAGGACAGGATCTCCGGCTGCGCGGCGTACTTCTCGCTCCAGTCCCAATCCTGTTGCAACTCTTCGGAGAACGAGTAGGAGTAGTCGAAACTCTCGACATCGCAGCGTGCGCCCGGGTAGCGGTTGAAGTACCACGTGCCGCCCACTCCGGAGCCCGCCTCGAAGCCGTGGACACGCAGCCCCTGCTCGCGAAGTCGGTGCATGGCGTACATGCCGGCGACGCCGGCGCCGATGACTACGACGTCGAGTGGTGCGGTAGAGAAGTCAGGATCGGTCATGGTGGCCACGCTACGAGTGGGTTGAATGGTAGAGGAACAGGTTCTCCCGCTGGGTGGGCGGAGCCTCCACCCCATGACACTGGGTGGGCGAAGCCTCCACCCCATGACACTGGGTGGGCGAAGCCTCCACCCCATGACACTGGGTGGGCGGAGAGCGCTGTGTCCACCGATCGGGGGACAGCGATGTCGTCCAGCACTCGGACCCGTAGGTGGACAGACCCGAAGGGATTTCGGGGCCATAGTTGTCTCATCACAGAAACACACGGTCACCAAGACCGACAAATCGAGGAGAACATGATGAGCACCAACACAATTCGACCTGAAGCACTTTCCTTCTCCGGCCTCAGCATGGCAGCTCTGGTTGCCCGCTCCGCCGGTGCGAACACGGTGAAGTCGATGACCGACACATCCGTCACGACGGCGATGATCAGCAATTCGGGTCGCGGGGCCCTGTATCTGGTCGACGCATCCAACCCGAACGGCGACTGGGTCGTCCCGCCGGCGGACTACATCCTCCCCAACATGAACGTGAACGTTGTGGCCACGAGCAAGAACCAGAACGACTTCCCCATCGTGCTCACGTACCGCTCCGACGACGGTGGAGTGTTTGTCTTCAGTGCCACCAACTCGAAGACCAGGGCGGATGCCGGAGGTACGCACGCCCCCGACAGCCACGACGTCACGGTGACGATGACCTCGGGTTACCCGGCCATGAACGTCACGTACGTGCTTCGGTGACGCTTGCTCACTCCAACAATCCCTGCCGCATTGCAGCGGCGACGGCGGCGCCTCGATCGTTGACTCCGAGTTTCTCGTAGAGGCGCTGCACGTGAGTTTTGACGGTGGAGGGCGCAAGAAAGAGTTGTGAGGCGATGACCGGGATGCTGGCGCCCTGCGCGATCAATCCGAGAACCTCACGTTCGCGGGCGCTGAGCGTCGGACCGGACGGTTCACTACGACGCCGAACCTCTCCTACCAATCCGGCGGCGATACTGGGCGGCAACACATCTCGTCCCGCAGCACAGTCGAGCACGGCACTCACGATCTCGGCGCGAGTGGATTCCTTCGGCAGGAATCCGGCAGCACCGGCTTGCAGGGCCTGGTACACGACAGACGATTCGTCGTGAGCGCTGAGCAGAAGCACACGCGTCGGAAGCTCGTCTCGAACGACTGCGGCGGCGACCTGAGTTCCATCCAGGTGCGGCATCCGGAAGTCGAGCAGCGCGACCTGCGGGCGTAGTTCGCGGATCATTGCGAGCGCTGCTGCGCCGTCGTCGGCCTCGCCCAGGACGTCGATGCCGTCACTGCCGGTCAGAGCCCGAACCACGCCCTCACGGAACAGTGGGTGATCGTCGCCGACCACCACGGAAACCTTGCCGGCCAGCGGCTTCGTGCCTTCGCGCATTGCTCACTTTCTCACGCCCGTACCAGCAATGCGAGCACTTACGCCTCCCCCGATCGGGGGACAAGAGATTCAACCCCGCCACGGCCCCGTCGGCGGACATACTGCAGCACTCATTCGCGACAAGATTGATTCATCGCCGAGAACGGCAACCACACACCATCCCAGGAGCAGACATCATGCGTACCAACACCACTCGCTTCGTAGCAGTCACCGCAATCGCCCTCGCTGTCGGCGGAACCGCACTGGGAACCGCAGCGATCGCCAACGCCGGCACCATGCCCACCGACGGCCCGACGGTTGCCATGACCATCACCAACAACACCGACAACCCGATGCTGCTGGACAGCGCGTCCAACCCCTACGGACAGTGGATCAACGGCCCCCGCTCCTACCTGGCCCCGCACACCACCGAGATCGTCACCGCCTACAGCAGCGATCCCCGCGGTATCGGTGTCGACGTCACCTACAACGTCGCCGACGGCGTCCAGACGGTCATGGCTGCCAACAACTACGTCGGCAACCCCACCCTCGACGGGACTCGCATCATCGGCGACCCGACGCACGTCATCCTCACCGACTACATGGCCACCGGCTACCCCACGATGAACGCCTCCTACGACGTCTTCACGCAGAACTGAACCAAGCGTTGATGCGACCACGAACTTGATCCGCTACGGCCCACGACCCGGTATCCGCATGGATGTCGGGACGTGGTGTGCGCTGACCAGCTCAGACGCGTTCGACCAACACGCAGCGGGCGCCACTGAAGATCGTGGGCATGCACTTGTTGCAGTGGATGCACAGTGATTGGGTATCGGATTCGGCCGCGATCCGATTGATCAGATCCGGTTCTCTGAGCAGCGCCCGTGCCATGGCGACGAACTCGAACCCTTCCGCCATTGCGGTATCCATGCCCGCTTTGTCCGTGACACCCCCGAGCAGCACGAGCGGCAACTTCACCGCAGCACGAATCTGCCGAGCCTCTTCCAGCATGAACAACGGCTTGTACGGATAGGTATGCAACATGCTCTTCCCCACCAACTGCACACCGAGTCGAACAGGTTGCGGCATCGCGGCGGCGAACTCGCGGATCGGCGCATCGCCCTTGAACAGGTACATCGGGTTGAGCAGTGAACTGCCCATCGTCAACTCGAGCGCGTCGACGCTTCCGGATGCTTCGAGCCACTGCGCCACCTGGATTGCTTCGTCCACCCAGAATCCGCCTGGCACACCGTCGTCCATGTTCAGCTTGGCCAAGATCGCGATCTTGTCACCGACGGCATCGCGCACACTGCGTGCAGTTTCGAGTACGACGCGAGCCCGGTTCTCCAGCGATCCGCCGTAGGAGTCCTTACGACGGTTGAGTTTCGGGCTCAGGAACGAGCTCGCGAAATAGTTGTGACCGAAGTGGATCTCGACGGCGTCGAATCCTGCCTCGACGGCAAGTCGCGCAGCGCTCCCGTGCGCCGCCGCAATTCTGGTGATGTCCGCTGTCGTGGCAGTGCGAATCATCCTCATGCTCAACGGATTGAACGAACTCGACGGTGCCAGCGCGGGCAGTCCGGTCGACTTCTGATTCGCCACGGGACCGGCATGGCCGAGCTGCGCCGACGCAGCAGCACCTTCGGCGTGAATGGCATCGGTGAGCCGCCGAAGCCCGGGGAGGGCATCGGGCCGCATCCAGAGCTGGCCGTATTCGGTGCGCCCTTCCGGTGCGACGGCGCAATACGCGACGGTGGACATCCCGACTCCGCCGGCGGCTGGGCGACGATGGAACTCGATCAGCTCGTCGGTGACCAGGGCGTCGGGAGTTTTGCCTTCGAATGTCGCGGACTTGATGATTCGATTTCGAAGGGTCACCGGGCCGAGCTTCGCCGGGGCGAGCACGTCGGGAGCAGTGGTCATCGAGTTTGCCTCTCGCGGGAGTTGTTTGCAGGACGGTAGATCGATGGCCCCGAGCCGGCTAGGGCCCGTGCCACGGAGCGGGAAACGGCTTCAGCCCGGCCGAGGAGGCCGGGCTGAAGTCGTCATTGCCGTTCAGACGCGTCCGAAGTACGCATCCTTGAGCACTGCCAGGTCGTCGATGTCCTTGGCATCGGCGTCGAGAACCACCTTGCCGATGTCGAGGACCGTGACATGATCGGCGACGCTCATCGCGGCCTCGACTGCCTGCTCGACCAGTAGAACAGCCAGGCCGGTTTCCTTGAGTTGTTGGACGCGGTCCATCACCTCACCGACGATCACGGGAGCGAGACCGCCCGAAGGTTCGTCGAGAAGGAGCAACCTAGGCTGCGCCATCAGCGCTGCGCCGATCGCGAGCATCTGCTGCTGACCGCCCGACATGGAACCGGCGGGAAGCGAACGCTTCTCCCCCAGGATCGGGAACATCTCGTACATCGATTCGACGGATTCCATAAGCTCGCCGCGCTTTGCCTTGCGGGTGTACCCGCCCAGCAGGAGGTTCTGCTCGACGGTCTGCTTGTGGAAGACCCGCTTGCCCTCCTGCACGTACGCCATCCCCTGTCGTACCCGTTTGTGCGCGGGGACTCCGGTGATGTCGGCGCCGTCCATCTCGACGGTTCCGGAGGCCACCTTGTTGAGGCCGGACAGGGCACGGAGCGTGCTCGTCTTGCCTGCGCCGTTGCGTCCGAGCAGGGCGGTCACCTGACCGGGATAGACGTCGAACGAGACATCCCAGACGACGCGCAGATCGCCGTACCCGGTCTGCAAGTTTCGGACCTTCAGAATCGGTTCCATCACTTCACCTCACTGGTCTGATGGTCTACCGCGCCGATTTCTTCGAGAAGTGCTTCTTCGTCACCGGACTTGACTCCGAGGTACTCGCTCAAGACGCGTGGGTGATGTTCGATGGTTGCCGCATCGCCGGTGGCGATCACCTGCCCTTGCGCCAGCACGACTATCTCGTCGGCCAGCGAGAGGACGAGGCGGAAGTTGTGCTCCACCAACACCACTGTCGCCCCGGCATCTCGCAGTACCCGGATCAGATCTGCCAGGCGTTCGAGTTCGTCCTCGTCGAGTCCGGATGCCACCTCGTCGAAGAGGACGACCCTCGGTTCGGCGATGACGGCGCGAGCAACCTCGAGCATGCGACGCATCCCCAGGGGCAGCGACGTCGCGATCTCGTTGCGCAAGTGCGACATCCCCACGAGTTCGAGGACACGCTCGGCCTCGACGATGTCGGCCTTCGCGATCCTGCGGAAGCTGGGCAGGCGAAGCACAGCCGACGCCATCGACGCTCGGTGCACCGAATAACGTCCGGATGCAACAGCTTCCAGAACCGTGATGTTTTCCGGAATCGTCGGAGTTTGGAACGTGCGCGCCACACCCACGCGCGCCACCTTGTGCGGCGACGACTGCGAGACCACCGTGTCACCGATCGTGATCACGCCCGCATCTGCGGTGTAGAAGCCGCAGATCATGTTGAGCATGGTCGTCTTACCCGAACCGTTGGGCCCGATCAACGCGGTGACCTTACCGGCCTCTGCGGTCAGGGTTGCCGCATTGAGCGCCTGGTTGCCACCGAACGCTTTGGACACTCCGTCGACCACCAACCGTGCTCCGTTGATCGGCGCCAGTTCCGGTGTCCCACCGCTGTTTTCCTTTGCGGTGACTACGCCCAGGCCGGCCTTGCGATCGAGTTTCGAGACGATCGCTCGCCCGACCTTGGTCAAACCCCCGGAGAGCAGCACACCGCCGATGATCAGGAAGCCGCCGTAGAAGATCAGCGAATACTCCTGGAACGCCGTCGACTGGTTGGGACCGAGCTGCATGATCGCGGCACCGACCACGGCGCCGTACACACTTGCCGCACCGCCGAGGATCGACGCCGCCAGAACTGCTGTGGCAAAGGTGAACCCGAAGGCTTCCGGCGAGATGAACAGGTCGGTGTTGGCGAACAGCGCACCCGCCAGACCGGCGGGGAACGCACCGATGGCATAACCGAGCAGCTTCATCCGGAACACCGATACACCCTGCGACGACGCCAGAACCGGCGACTGCTTGAGCGTGCGGAACGCGATGCCGTGCCGCGAGACCACCAGGTTACGCATCACCGCGAACCAGAGCACGGTCACGACGACGACCACCATGTAGTACTGCTGGGTGTCGAGTTCGGAACCGAAGAACGTCGGCGGCTCCATACCGGTGAGGCCGTTTCGGCCGCCGGTCTTGCCACCGAAGATCGCCAGTACGTCCGGTACCAGCAGAACCAGGAAGAACGACGTCATCGCCAGGGACCAGTTGCCCAGGCGCAGACCGGGAACACCGGTCAGGATTCCGACCGCCAGTGCCACTGCTCCGGAGGCAGCAAGCTGAAGCAGAATGTCGGTGTGACCTGCCTGGGACATCAGACCCGCGGTGTAGGCACCGGCCGCGTACATCGCTGCCTGGCCGAGTGCCAGTTCACCGGCAAAGCCGAGGCTCAAGTTCAGGCCACTGACCACAAGTGCCAGGATGCAGGCCAATTGAATCTGACGTGATGTCGACAGGTCGAGTCCCATCACGGGCAGCAGCAGGATCACCACGGCCAGGACGAGTGGGATGATCCAGCTCGGTAGGGAACGGAAAGTCCGCCACGCACTTACCATCTCACACCACCCGTTCTCGGACATTGCCGAACAGTCCAGCCGGTTTGACCATCAAGATGACGATCAGCACCGTGAAGACGGCGATATTGCTGTACTGACTTCCCGCCCACAGGGCGGTGAACGATTCCACCAGGCCGACGGTCAGACCGCCGATCAAAGCGCCAGGCAGAGAGCCGAACCCGCCGATCGCCAACGCCACAAATCCCTTGAGGGCCAACGCTGCACCCAACGTCGCAACTGCAAACGTCTTGGGGCCGACGAAGAGTCCGAGGACACCGGCCAAGGCACCCGAGAAGGCAAACGCTCCCAGTGCCAACCGTCGTACGTTGACTCCTCGCAGCATCGCCGCTTCACGATCCTCGGAGATGCCGATCAGAGCCAGACCCGTCATCGTTTTCTTCGAGACGTAACTCAACCCGACGACCAGTGCGATCGCCGCAACCAGCAGAGCGATCTCGACCGGGTAGGTACGGCCGCCGAGCAGGGTGATCGGTTCGTTCGATCCGAAGAACGGAACCGTGAGAGGTTCACTACCCCAGATCAATTGAGTGGCGCCGTTGAGCAGAGTTGCGACACCCAACGTCGTGACCAACTGGTTCTGGTGATCGGCCACCGGTCTGATCGCGACGATCTCCTCGACCGAGGCGAGGAGCATCACGGTCACGGTAGCCATGACGGCCACCACGAGAACGGGGAGTTTCAGGGTCACCAGACCCGTGTAGGCGACAAAGGTGCCCACCATCATCAGCTGAGCTTGAGCGAAGTTGAATGTGTTGGAGGAAACGAAAACGATGTTGTACCCGATGGCAACCAGCACGTAAACCGCGCCGAGCGCCAATCCGGACCACAGAATGGTCATGACGCAGCCGGGTTTCCGAACTGACCGTTGAGGATCTTCGTCGGGCTGATGAACTTCAGCTCGCTGGTGTCCGGGTTCGGGCCGTGGTTGTCGGAGCTGAAGTTGTAGCGCGAGAGGAATGCGGTCTTGGCATTCTCCTGGACCTCAGTGGTTTCCAGTGCTTCGGCGAGCTTCTTCGGATCGGTCGAACTGCCGACCTTCTCCGCTGCCGCCGCGACGAGGGGGAAAGCGTCGTAGTTGTCCGCGAGGATCAGCGTCGACGGGATGGAGCCCAGCGAAGCCATCGTGTCCACCATCGTGTTGACGAGTGCGTTGTTCGGATCGAACACCGTGCTGCTGAACACCTGCGTCACCAGGTTCTTCACCTGCGGGGTGCCGAGCACACCGGCCGGCGGATCATTCGCGATCAGGTTGGTGGCAGACACCGAGGTGTTTCCGACCAGCGGCACGTCCCAGCCGAGTCGCTCGAGGCTTTGCAACACGTATCCGAGAGGAGCGCCGTACGCATCCAAGGCGATTGCCGCGGCACCCGAATTCTTGAGCGACTGCAACTGCGCCGTCATGTCCAAAGCGGCGGCGTCGTACTCCTCGTTACCGGCGGCCTTCAGACCTGCGGATTGCAAAGCACTGGTCATTTCTTCGCCGAACAGCTCACCGTAAGCGGTGCTGCCGTGCAAGACTCCGACGCTGCTGTAACCCTTGGACTTCGCGTACTCGGAAATTCCGCGAGCGGTATCGGTCGCACCCGGAGCCAGATCGAAGTTGAGCGGGAACTTCGAGGGGTCCGTCGAATCGGGCGAGGGAGCCATGCTCATCGAGAGAATGTTGTTCTGCTTGAGGATCGGCAGAACCGCAGCCGCGATCGACGACGGACCCGAGTTCAGGTAGAGGTCAGGCTTGTTCCCCGAATTGATGGTTTCGCGCAGCTTGGTGACGGCGATGGTTGCGTCACCCGCGTCGTCCACAGTGGTGAGCTCGATCTGACGGCCACCGATCCCCCCGGCTTCGTTCTGGACCTGAACGCCCGCCTTGGTGGCGAGCAGCGAGGTCTGCGAATTAGCCGCGAGGACTCCCTGTGCACTGATCCCGCCGGTCAGCAGCACACGGTAGGGCGAGTCCGCACCTCCGTCGGACTCCGAAGAACCACTGCACCCTGCAAGAGCCAGAGCCGTCACGGCAACTGCCGCAACAAGAATGGGCCGACGATTCATGTCTGCACTCCTAGAACACATGTATGCACCGAACGTCAGGCGAATACCTGACGAAAGAATGATCGGCCGGTGGACGTGCCTGATTTCGAGCACCAGCCAACCAAGCACCCGCTTGATGATCTAGCAAGCAGTTGCTTGGGATGGAGCATAGAATGTGATCTGGATAACGTCAAACGCTGAAAAGTGGAGTCATGGAAGCGGACGCTATGCACATTGAGGCGGCGTCGACAGATCTCTTCCCGCTGGGTGGAAACGCCGAAACGGCTCCACGCCCTGGCGGATTCGACGAAATGAATCCGACAGGGCGTGGAGCCGTTTGCGTAAAGGTCCGACTATCGCTGGTTGCGGGGCTTCCAGACCACCAACGCGTTGTTGCGCGGAATCGGCACGAGATCCCGGCGATAGCCCGCATGGACTTTCGCGATCTCCTCGGCCAATTCGCGGACGCGATGCTGCAGAGCCTCGACCTGGTTGGTCAGTTCGATGATTCGTTTGATTCCGGCAAGGTTGACTCCCTCGTCCTGCGAAAGCCGTTGTACTTCACGAAGAAGCGCAACATCGCGCGGGGAGTAGCGTCGTCCGCCACCGGTGGTTCGATGCGGGGTGACCAACCCGAGTCGGTCGTAGTTACGCAAAGTCTGCGCGTGCATTCCGGCCAACTCGGCTGCCACCGAGATCACGAAGATCTGAGCGTCAGGATCGACCGTCGCATCCCATTGATTCTGCGGTCGCTCTGTCATCATGCACCGGCCCACCCGGCCCGTGGATCGAACCCGCTCGCCTTCTCGGCTTCGAGATAGGTTTTCAGCGCTTCGATCGCCGGGTCGTCCAACTTCTGCGGAACGGATACCTTGACCGTGACCAGAAGGTCACCGGCACCGTCCGGCCGCTTGGGGATACCGCGTCCGCGAACTCGCAGAATGCGTCCGTCCACCGTTCCAGCCGGAACCTTCACTCCGACACGGCCTTCCAAAGTCGGCACGGACAGTGTCGTTCCCAGCACCAGCTCGCCGTAGCTCACCGGAACCGTCAGTGTCAGGTCGTCGCCGTTGCGTCCGAAGACACTGTCCGGCTTGACGCGGATGTTGACGAACAGGTCGCCGGCCGGAGCGCCGCGGAGTCCCGCTTCGCCCTTGCCCTTGAGTCTGATCTTCTGACCGTCGCTCACACCGGCAGGCACGCGAACCGTGATGGTCCGTGTGCGATTGGTGACTCCGCTACCGTGGCAGTCTTCACACGGCGAGTCGATGATCGAGCCGGTTCCCCGGCAATCGTCACACGGCTCACTGAATCCGAAGGCGCCCTGGTTCCGGCTGACCACGCCGGTTCCGTTGCAATGTGGGCACACTCGCGGGCTGGTGCCTGGCTTTGCGCCGCTGCCGTGACACGTGGTGCACGACGTAGGGCTGGTCAGACGAAGAGGGACGGTGACACCGAGCGCTGCTTCACGAAAGGCGAGCGTCGTCTCGGTCTCGAGATCCTTGCCTCGACGCGGGCGGTTGGGCGCAGCTGTTCGCTGGCCCGCTCCCCCGCGGTTGAACAATCCGCCGAAGATGTCTCCGAGACCCGAGTCCTGCCCACCGGCCCCGCCGCCGAACAGGTCGTTGATGTCGAAACCACCAGCGCCGGGGTTGAATCCGCCGCCGCCCTGCGCGCGGGGGCCGAAGCCGCCGCTGGCAAAGAGGCGCCGAGCCTCGTCGTACTCCTTGCGCTTGTCCGGATCAGACAGAACGGCATGAGCTTCACTGACGGACTTGAAACGCTCTTCGGCCTTCGCATCGTCAGGGTTGGCGTCGGGATGAAGATCCCGAGCCAGCTTGCGATACGCCTTCTTGATTTCGTCGGCCGTCGCGGTGGACGAGACGCCCAGCTCCTTGTAGAAGTCCTTCTCGATCCACTCCCGTTGACTCACTGGGCGTCTCCTCCTCTCACTCTTACTTCGCTTCTTGTTCTGAACCGTCTGCAGGCTTGTCGCCTACCCGGTCCGTCACGGCCACCATTGCGGTCCGAAGGACCCGGTCGCCGAGCTTGTATCCCTTGCGCATGACCGTCCCGAGTACGGGGTCGTGGCCTTCGCCTTCATGTTGCACCGCTTCGTGGAGTGCGGGATCGAAATCGTCACCCTCGCTGCCGAAGTCGGTCAAACCCAGACCCGTCAGGGTCGTGTTGAGTTTGTCTGCGAGTGCACGCAGTGGACCCGATTCGAGGTCACCGTGTGCCCGAGCGCGATCCAGGTCGTCGAGAATTCCGATGAGCTCGGTGATGACCGAAGCCCGCGCGGTTTCCTTGATGACCTGCTTGTCACGCTCGACGCGACGACGGTAGTTGGTGAACTCCGCCTGAAGTCGCTGCAGATCCGCAGTCCGTTCGGCGAGCTGATCGGTGGCGGATGCTTCCTCCACGATCGACTCTGCTTCCTGAACTACCCCTGTGTCTTCCGAGTCGAGCGGCGGCAGGGATTCCCCCGCCGCCTCTCCCTGTGCACCGGTCTCGGGGTCGACCGGGTTGTTCTCGGGGTTGTCCGAGGTCACTTCTTGTCCGAGTCGGTGGGCTCGTCGACAACCTCGGCGTCGACGACGTCGTCGTCATTGCCTGCGCCGTCGGTGTTTCCGGCCTCGTTTGCAGCGGAAGCCTCGTAGATGGCCTGGCCCAGAGCCTGCGACTCGGTGCCCAGCTTCTCCACTGCGGTCTTCACTGCAGCGATGTCGGTGCCTGCCAGGGCGTCGTTGACGTCCTTGACCGCTGCCTCGACCTTGGTCAGGATCTCCTCGGAGACCTTGCCCGCGTTCTCACCTTCACGCTGCTCCTTGACGAACTTCTCCGTCTGGTGGACCAGCGACTCGGCCTGGTTGCGAACCTCTGCCTCTTCGCGACGGGCCTTGTCTTCCTCGGCGTGAGCCTCGGCGTCCTTGACCATGCGCTCGATCTCTTCCTTGGACAGACCGGAGCCGTCCTGGATCTTGATCGTGTTTTCCTTGCCGGTGCCCTTGTCCTTCGCCGTCACGTGCACGATGCCGTTGGCGTCGATGTCGAAGGTGACCTCGATCTGCGGAACGCCACGCGGGGCGGGCGGCAGATCGGTGAGCTCGAAGGAGCCGAGCAGCTTGTTGTGCGAAGCGATTTCGCGCTCACCCTGGAAGACCTGGATCTGCACCGAAGGCTGGTTGTCGTCAGCGGTGGTGAAGGTCTCGGAACGCTTCGTGGGGATCGTGGTGTTGCGCTCGATGAGCTTGGTCATCACGCCACCCTTGGTTTCGATGCCGAGGGAAAGCGGCGTGACGTCGAGGAGCAGAACGTCCTTGACCTCACCCTTGAGCACACCGGCCTGGAGTGCGGCGCCGACGGCGACGACCTCGTCCGGGTTGACGCCCTTGTTGGGCTCACGGCCACCGGTCAGTTCACGAACCAGATCGGAGACGGCCGGCATACGGGTGGAGCCACCGACGAGCACGACATGGTCGATGTCCTTGACGGCGATTCCGCTGTCCTTGATCACTGCCTGGAACGGCGCACGAGTGCGATCGAGCAGGTCCGAGGTGATCTTCTGGAACTCGCTGCGGGTGAGCTGCTCGTCCAGGAAGAGCGGGTTCTTGTCCGCGTCGACCGTGATGTACGGGAGGTTGATGGAGGTGCTCTGCGAGCTGGAGAGCTCGATCTTCGCCTTCTCCGCAGCCTCACGCAGACGCTGCAGGGCCATCTTGTCCTTGGTCAGATCGATGCCGTTCTGAGCCTTGAACTTGTCGACCAGCCAAGCGACGACGCGCTCGTCCCAGTCGTCGCCACCGAGGTGGTTGTCACCGGAGGTTGCGCGAACCTCGACGACACCGTCGCCGATTTCGAGCAGGGAGACGTCGAAGGTGCCGCCACCGAGGTCGAAGACCAGAATGGTCTGCTCGGTGTCACCCTTGTCGAGTCCGTATGCCAGTGCAGCCGCGGTGGGCTCGTTGACGATACGAAGGACGTTGAGGCCGGCGATCTGGCCGGCTTCCTTGGTTGCCTGACGCTGTGCGTCCTCGAAGTACGCGGGGACGGTGATGACGGCGTCGGTGATGTCTTCGCCGAGGTAAGCCTCCGCGTCACGCTTGAGCTTCATGAGCGTGCGGGCGCTGATTTCCTGCGGCGTGTACTTCTTGCCGTCGATTTCCACGTTCCAGTCAGTGCCGATGTGGCGCTTGACGGAGCGGAGGGTGCGGTCGACGTTCGTGACTGCCTGGTTCTTCGCGGGCTGACCGACGAGAACCTCGCCGTTCTTGGCAAATGCGACCACCGAGGGGGTGGTACGTGAGCCTTCGGCGTTGGCGACCACTACGGGCTCGCCGCCCTCCAGCACTGCAACTACCGAGTTGGTCGTACCGAGATCGATACCGACTGCACGAGCCATAGTGTTCCTACCTTTCGTTCTGCGGTTCTCTGCCCGAGTGGTTGATCTCGAACATGACCGCGAGTTTTTCGCTTGGTGAGCGTCCTCCGCTCAAGTTTGCCTCCGACCGTGGCCGGGAGTCAACTTGAAGTTGAGCCGAGGGCGCTCAAGCTTGTCGAAATGGTCAACTACAGCCCACGTAGATTTGTTCCCGCCTTCCCCGAAAAGCCGGAAAAGTGCGCCACATCACTTCCGTATCTCTCCGAATGGCTACGATCGGCCGGTGACCGATCCCGACAATTCTCCCGCGCGACCTCCTCGCCCGTCACCTCCACGCCCGGCACCCGAGCGACCCGACGTCTCGGTTCGGCCGCTCCGACCTGCAGCGAGCGACGAGACACCCAAAGCCGTGACATTGTCCACCTCTGCCTGGATCGGCTCGTTCGTCGTCCTGACCGGAATCGCCGGAGTGGTAGTCACCAGCCTCGACGACGTCCGGTCGGCTCTCGAAGAATCGACTGCGCGCGACAATCCCGGATACTCGTCCACCGACATCTCCGATGCCGTGACCGTCGTACTCGCGGGCAGCGGCGGCGGCGCTCTCGTCCTGGTCCTGCTCGCACTCATGAGCCTTCAACTCCTCCGCGCACGCAAGAACGCCGGGCGGGTGATGACGGCGATCGTGGGAGTCGTGAGCATCGCGGCCGGACTCGGCTTCATGTCTCTGGTCGACGGCGCAGCAGACATCGGCGCCGGAGTTCTGAGATGGGGTCCGATTCTCTACTGCGCCCTGGTCGCGGTGGCGGCGATCGCTCCGTTCGCTCCCGGTGTCAGCACCTGGCTGCGGGGACGCCGATGAAGGTTCACGTACAACTGGACTCCGCGCCGGGCGCGGGCGCTGCTCGTAGCCGTGAACTCGCGGAGACCGGCGCCGGTGGCCTGTTCACGTTCGAGGGACCACACGACGTGTTCTTCCCGCTCGTCGAAGCAGCATCGGCCGTCGACCTCGACCTGATGACCAACGTCGCCATCGCATTCCCCCGCAGTCCCATGCATCTGGCGCATTCGGCCAACGACCTGCAGTTGCTCAGTCGCGGCCACTTTCGACTTGGCCTCGGATCGCAGATCAAACCGCACATCGAAAAACGCTACAGCGCAACGTGGTCGCGTCCGGCGGCCCGCATGAAGGAGACTGTCGCAGCGGTCAAGGCGATCTTCACTGCGTGGGAGAACACCTCGACGCTGAACTTCCGCGGCGAGTTCTTCACCCACACGTTGATGCCTCCGACGTTCGATCCAGGCCCCAACCCCTATGGGCCGCCGCCCATCCTGATGGGTGCGCTCGGACCGGTGATGACCAGGACAGCTGCCGAGGTGGCCGACGGACTACTGGTCATGCCGTTCCACACGCAACGTCATTTCCTCGAACGAACACTTCCGGCCGTCGGTGCCGGTCTTCGCGAATCCGGCCGCACCCGAGACGAATTCACGATCATCCCGCAGGTCATCGTCGGCGTCGGCCGCGGCGACGATCAACTTGCCGCGGCCGCCAGAGGCGTCCGAGCCCTGCTCTCGTTCTACGGTTCGACGCCCGCATACCGTCCGGTGCTCGACGTCGAAGGGTGGGGCGAGGTCCAACCGGAACTCAATGCCCTGTCGAAGCGAGGTGGCTACACCGAGATGGCGTCGCTGATCACCGATCCGATGCTGACCACACTCGCCGTCGTCGGCACTCCCGAAGAGTGCGCCACCGAGATTCGGCGGCGGTTCGGCGAACATGCCGACGAAGTGTGCTGCTATTTCCCCGGTTACGACGTAGAACCGTCAGACGTGGCGTCGATGATCTCGTCTCTCACCTGAACCCGGTCGAACTTCTTGATCAGGCCCCCAAGGTACGGGCCAGCTCGGTCAACGACTCCCGGGCAGCACGCAGGCTCGCGTCACCCTGCTCGATCAGAGGTGCCATCGCCGGAATACGTTGCGCCAAAGTCAGTTCCGCGGTGATGACGGAGACATCCATTCCCATCGACACCCCGAGCACCTGAACGAGTGGCGGGACGGTGTGATCGTTGGCCTCGTTTCCCGAACCCGGCGCATAGGTGTTTCCGCGGCTGGAGACGATCACCACCGGCTTACCTGCCAGAGGCTGAGTACGCGTGTCGAAAGGCACCGTAGTCCCCAGGACGTGTACGTAGTCGATCCACGCCTTCAACGTGGACGGGATCGACCAGTTGTACATCGGCGCACCGATCACGACGACGTCTGCAGCGGTAAGTTGCTCGATGACCCGAGCCTGGAGTGCTTCCGCGGCGGGATCCGGAATCTCGCCCTCGACTCGCAAGCGTGGTGCATAGTGCAGGGCCGCGTCCGCGAGGTGCGGCAAGGGATCCCGGTGCAGGTCCAACGTCACCGTCGTGTGATCCGGACTGTTCTTCGACCACTGCTGAGCGAACAGTGCGGTCAGATCACGTGAGGTCGAGTGGTGGAGTTCGGCGGACGAATCGATGTGAAGTAGCTGTGGCATCCCTCATCACTACCAGAGCGCGCTCAACTCTTCTCCGCGGCTAGATCGGATTCCGCCGCGTACTGCGCCAGCAGGACTCGTTCGCGCTCGCGACGCGGATAGAAGAACGTCACCACCGCGGCACCGGCACACACGATGATGATCGCCGCGATGTAGGCGTTTGTATCCCCGTCCAGGAAGGCGTTTTTGGCGGCGGTCATGATTTGGTCCGCGTATTGCGGGTAGCGTTCCGCGAGAACTTCGGCGCTGGAGAAGGATTTGGTGAGCGCGGCCTGAGTTTCGGGAGTCACTTCGGATGCGTTCGGCGAGGACGAGATCGCATTTCCCAACGATTTTGCGTACCCGGCCGTGAGTATTCCGCCGAGAATCGACTGCATGATGGCGCCGCCCAGGTCGCGTTGCAGGTCCGAGGTTCCCGACGCCATACCAGCGCGGTGCACGGGAACGGATCCGGTCAGCGAACGCGATGCCGGTGTGCCGGCCAGACCGACGCCGATGCCGACAAGCGCATAGGCCAGCGCGACCTGCCAATACTGTGTGCTTTCGTTCCACAGGAACAGCGCGACGAACAACCCGAGAACCACGAACAGGTAGCCGGCGAGCAGCGTGACGCGGGCGCCGTACCTTTCGATCATGGTCGCCGAGCGCGGCGCAACGATCACCATCGCCAGCGCAGCCGGAATGATCGCCGCACCGGCTGCCAGCGTCGAGTACCCGAGGACGTTCTGCAGGAACTGCTGGCCGATGAACATCGCGCCCATGAGCGAACCGAACACGACCAACCCACCCACCGCCGCGACCCAGAAGGTCGGGCGCGCAGCTACGTGAAGATCGAACAGCGGATTGGCCGCGCGTCGCTGTTGCAGGAAGAACCCGATACCCGCGACAACTGCTATCGCCCCGAGCACCAGAGCCAACGTGCCCGAACCCTTCACCGGCGCAAAGTTGATGGACAACACCAGAGCCCCGATGAAGACGATCGACACTATGCCGCCGAGGTGATCGACTCGCTCGGTCGTCTCGTTGACGTGAGCGGGAACCAACACCAGGGAACAGATCAGTGCCACAAGGGCCAAGGGAAGGGTGACGAAGAAGACCGAACCCCAGTGAAACTGCTCGAGCAGCGCCCCCGAGACGATCGGACCGAGTGCTGAAATCGCGCCACCGATTGCCGACCACATGGCAATCGCCTTGGTTCGTGCCGGTCCGGCCCACAACGCCGTGATGATTGCCAGCGTGGTCGGGAACGCCAGACCTGCCGAGACGCCTCCGACTATCCGAGCGAGGAACAGCACTTCGAAGTTCCCGGCGAATCCCGCCACGATCGACGCCGGAATGGACAGCGCCATGCCGGTGACCAGCAACATCTTGCGGCCGTATCGGTCTCCCAAGGCCCCCAGGTAGAGCACCGTTCCGGCCAGGCCCAGCGAGTAGCCGACCGCGATCAGGTTCAGTTGCGTCTGACTGGCGTCGAAAGCCCGCCCGATATCGGGCAAAGCGACATTCGCGACCGAGAGATTGAGGTTCGCGACCGCAGCGACCAGGATGAGCGTCCCCAGGACGAGGGTGGCTCGATCCGGTGAAGCGGACTTGATGTCACTCGCCATGCGCGTGCTCCCATCGAGGTGGGACCCGAACCTGGGAGTTATGTCCGGATCATCCCGAACTCAAGATAGAACCCTCGTCCGGCGCTCGCATAGTGAACGGGTCCCTATTCGGGCACAATTTCAGCCAGGACGCCCTCGGCGCTGCGGGCGGCGACCAGGCAGGCGCGCGAGGTGAACCTGTCGAAGAGCGGATGTCTGGACAACTCGCGCCATCTGCGGACAGCCGCCGTGGCCCGCGCACGCTGCACCTCCGGCGATTCTTCCGGTTCGCAGCCCAACCGGTCACTTGCCCGGATTCCGTAGCCGCCGATCAGTCTTTGCAGTTGTGCCAGGTCGTCGGGTGGCAGATCCGTGTGTACCGAACGAAGACGCCCGAGCAGGCGAAGTTCGTGAAAGCCGTGAACATCGGCAAGCAACCGTTGCGCCTCCGCCGCGATCTGATCGCCTTCCTCGCTCGGATCGGCTTCGAGGATTCTTCCCAGCGTCACCAGCGCCGTGTGCGATTTGAGCTGATCTGCCCGCTGCCCGAATTGAACGTCGATCACCTGACGCAGTTCGTCCAGGCCGCTGCGCTCCAACAATTCGGCCGCCAGGGACGGTGAATCGGTCGCCCCCAACTTGATCGACGTCACGGCGAGGCGAATTCCGAAGAGCCCGAACCGATCGGCCAATTGCGCCCGCATCGCCGCGTCGACCGGCAGCGGACTGTCCTGCCTGGCAAAGCGATCCGCGGAGAGCAGTGCAAGGCTCAGATCCTCGGCCGGAACCTGCGCGAGCGCCGAGAAGGCCGCGAACTCGCTCTGCCTCATCGTCCGAGCAGCGAGCGCGAGTAGACCTGCCACCGGAACCACCGACTGGCACAGGCCGGTTCGCTCCAACTCCTCGGCGAATCGCGCCGCGACGTCCTTCGCCGAAGACAACGCGTCGAGCCTGCCTGCGCCGACCTCATCGGCACGCGAGAGCACTCCGATCACTCCGAGTGGCCCGGATTCTCCGCCCACGTGATCCGCGATCTTCCCGAGGAACTGCATGTCACTGGCGTTGAGAGCCCGCAAGAGGTAGACCACTGCATCCGCGCCCGGTGCCTCACCGTCGGGAACGAGCATGTCCCAGGTGCGGGCCGAGACCTCGGTCGAGAGCGACGAGGTGCCCGGTGTGTCGATGATCGTCGTACGAGCCAATGCCGAAGACGGCCAGTCGACGTCGATGCGGTCCACCGAGTCTGCGGTGTACTCGCCCAGATCGAACGTGAGCCTGCCGTCGCGGCGCGTCACCGGCACGTTGAACTCGGCACCGTTCTCGGCCGTCGCGGTCACCTGCGGCGTCGTCCCGTTCCGATACCAGGTGACGACGCGTGTGCATTCCGTCGCGTCGGTAGGCGCTATATCCTGTCCGACAAGCGAATTGAGCAGCGTCGACTTACCCGCTTTGAGGGAGCCGGCGAGCGCCACCCGGAGTGGCTCGTCGAGCCTGGCCGCACATTCTTCCAACTGGGCGCGCGTCTGCGGCTGATCGGCGTAGGCACGTCTGGCGTGGTCGATCAGGGCGTGTGCCGACTCCACTGCGGTCACGGTGGTCGTGGCATTCATGCGTTGGTCACCTTTGCCGAGGCAGGAGCGGGAGTTTCGCCGATCAGCGTTCCGGCAACGGCGTCGAGCTCCGCGACGACGCGCATGTCGGTCTCCAGACGCTTGATCCGAGCGGCATGTTCACTCGATTCCAACTGCGCGGCTTCCTGAGTGGCGCGGAGGGATTCGTTGATCGAGCGCAACGCCTGCTCGGCGATGTCGGTGAAGTGATCACGCAACAGCCGCTGCACCAGGCGCAGGCGGTCCTTCGACTCCTTGCCCACCTGGAAGCTGACGTCGTCGGCAAACCGTCGGATAGCCGCTTTCGCCTCAGCGCGACGCTTGAGCACCTGAGCCTGCTTGTCTTCACGATAAGCCTTGGTGCCCAGCAGAACCCCGGCGCCGATGGAGATCGGGTTGACCAGAGCCATGCCCATCATCGTGGTGATCAAGCCGAACATGAGCACGCCGCCGTACGAGCCGCGCATGCCGACCAGGACTTTCTGAGTGATGCCGATTCGGCCGGATTCGAGGTCCGCCAATGCACCGACCGGTTCCAGGAAACCGTCGGTGTCGGCGACGTCGAGATGCGGGAGCGCGACGTCACCGGTCTCCGCAAAGTGCTGCGCCACAACTTCTGCCAGCCACTGTGCGCGATCATGCGCCCACACGAAGTTGTCACCGATCGCGGTGGCGATCTCCTGTTCGAGCCACTCCCCCACGACGTCCCAGTCCTTACCGGGATCGCCTTCGTCGACCGTCTCCTCGGCCTGGCGGGTCACCCGGCGCAACCGGTCCCGGAGGTCGTGATCGATGTCGGCGGCGAGGTCTGCGATGCCGTCACCGAGGCTCTGCTGCCACAGTGAGGTCTTCTTGTGCAGTTCCTCGGCCGCTGCCCGGGCACGCTGCAGTCCCGCGACCGCTGCCTGAGCGGTCGACGGATCCTTCAGCGCCGCAAGCTCACTGCCCATCTCCAACGTCAGATGCGCTGCCGCAGAACGCACATCCATCGCAACTGCGCGTCGAGTATTCGATTCGGCACGCGCAACGACGTTGTCCCGCAAGAACTGATAGAGGTCCAAGAATCCGGATTCCGCTTCGAGTTCCTTGTCCCCCAGCCTCAGCGCGTGCGAGCGCAGTACCGAGGAGATCGGAATGAGCGGCAGATCCAACCCGGCACGCTGGAGATGTCCGCGATCGGCGTCGAGGATCTGCCGCCAGTGCGGGTACAGATCGGTCTTGCTGATCAGCCCGGCTACCGCAGGACACAGATTGACGACCTGGCGGATGAATCCCAGCTCCGGTTCGGTGAACTCCTGGCTGGAGTCCGACAGCACCAACACTGCATCGGCCGCAGTAATCAATCCCAATGTTCCTGCAGCATGAGGATTTCCGTGACCGCCGACACCGGGGGTGTCGATCAGAACCAAACCGTCGGCCAACAGCGGACTGGGAACACCCACTTCCACACGCAGAACTTCACGCCCTTCGGCGCGAGGCGTGGCCGGGGTGATCCCCATCAGTTCCTCGAGCGGGAGGGGCACCCGAATGGGCGCCGCACCCGGATCGGCGAGAATCAGTTCGGCGACCGCGGTCTCCGCGTACTGAACTACCGTCGCCACGGCCGTGGTCTCGTCGTCACCGACCGAGCACACGTCGATGCCTAGCAGAGAATTGACGAACTGGCTCTTGCCCTGCTTGAGGGGTCCGACCACCACGATGCGAATACGCGGGTCGTTGACTCTCACCTGAGCGTTCTCGAGTCGGCGCACCAGATCCGTGCGCCCGAAATCCTTCGCCACGACGGCTGTTCGTTCGAGCAACGACGCCGTCGACGACGCGACGCGCGCCTTCCGGCTGCTTACCTGACTCGCTGAATCACTCATGAGCTACGTTGACCCGCAATTCTTCCCGACTCGAATATCCGGCCCTGCGAACGCATAGCGCACGCAGGGCCGGATTTGTTACATCAGGTCATTTTGACCGATTTCAGTTCCTGCGTCAGCAGATCAGGGATGCAGGTGATCGACAACCGCAACCGGGTCGATGTGATCGACCGGCGCTGCAACCGAATCCTCGGCGAAGAGCGAGTGTTCGGTATCGGCGCTCAGACCCGAAGTGGAACCCGAACCGAAAGCATCGGTCGCATCGATCGACGACCACGGGTTCAGCGCACCGGTCAACGAACTCGTCAGGTCGGACACTCCGCTCACTGCTCCACCGAGGGATCCGCCCAGGTCAGCGACTCCGCCGCCGCCAACGGTACCGCCGCCGTCGACTGTGCCACCGGCAGCTGCGGCTGCGTCGGCACCGATCGAACCCGTCACGTCGGTGACTGCTCCGACAGCCCCGCCGAGCGATCCACCGAGATCGGTGACGCCGTTCAGTGCGCCGCCGAGCGACCCACCCAAACCAGCCGCAGCGTTCGTGGCCGCGTCGAGACCTGCTGTTGCGTCGAGACCTGCGGTTGCGTCCAGCGCGCCGCCCACAGTTGCTCCGAGGTCGCCGGTCACACCGCCGAGGTTCAGGCCTTCTGCCGCGATGCTTCCGAGGTCGACGGAAGGCAGTTCAGCGGAGATCGGGCCGAGGTTCACAGCGCCGAGGTCGACGGAGGGCAAGTCGGCACCGATCGAACCGGTGTCGATTCCGCCGAGGTTCAGTGCCGTGTCCAGCGCTCCACCGAGTGCACCTTCGGCACCGAGAACGCTGTCGAGAGAGCCCCCCAGCCCGAGGCCCGCGCCCAGCGCACCGTCCAGCGCGCCGGTCAGGTCCGTGCCCACGGAACCGACAGCACCCAAGCCGCCTGCACCTGCGAGGGCGGTGTCGAGAGCCGCAGCGACACCGGCTGCCAAGCCTGCTTCACCGCCCAGACCGAGTGCACCACCGAGGTCGATTCCGGTAAGTCCGCCTGCGCCCAGCGCTGCGTCGAGAGCGCCGCCGAGACCGCCCGCGAGCCCGGCATCGACGCCGAGTGCCGAACCGAGAACACCCTCGAGGGCCGTCGACAGATTCGCGCCTCCGCCCAGAGCTGCCGCGAGGTCTGCGCCGAGACCACCTTCGAGGTCGAGTGCTCCCCCGAGCAGTCCACCGAGTGCGCCACCCAGGTCGGCTCCGACCGTTCCGCCGGCACCGAGGGCGCCGGAGAGTGCCGCGCTGAGCTGCGCGCCGAGGTCTGCGCCGCCGCCGAGTACGGCGTCGAGGTCGAGTCCGCCGCCGAGACCCAGTGCTGCGTCGAGTGCGCCGCCCAATGCAGTTTCCAGACCGCCGCCGACGCCGAGTGCTCCGCCGAGGGCGCCACTCAGGGCAGCACCGAGATCGAGGCCGCCCGCGATATCGGTGAGAACGCTGACATCCGTGATCGCGCCGAGGACGCCGCCGAGCGATGCACCCAGATCGGCGCCGATCGTGCCGCCGGCTCCCAGGACGCCCGAGAGCGCGCCGGACAATGCCGTGCTGAGGTCGCCTGTCAGAGCGCCGGCGAGATCCAGGCCGCCGCCGAGTGCAAGAGCGGATTCCAGTGCGCCGGTCAGGCTCGCGCCCAGTTCGCCGCCGATGTCAAGGAGACCGCTGAGGTCTGCTGCGCCGCCGAGGAGTCCACCGAGAGCCAGGCCGAGATCGGCTCCGAGGTCACCACCGATGGCGAAGACGGGTGCGAGAGCTCCGCTGAGCCCTGCCGTCAGGTCGAGTCCGCCGACTGCGCCGATCGCGGCGTCGAGGGCTGCTCCCAGCTCCGCAGTCAGGCCGCCGGTCACACCGAGGGCGCCGCCCAGAGCCGCGCTGAGCTGTGCGCCCAGATCGAGAGCTCCTTCGAGATCGAGTGCGCCGCCCAAACCGAGACCGGCTTCGATCACAGCGCCGAAGGCTGCGCCGAGTTCGGCACTGATCTCGCCACCGATGGCAAGCGCAGCGCTGAGGGCTGCTGCGAAGTCGCCGACCAGGTCGAACTGGCCGCCGAGGGCGCCTCCGACTCCGATTCCTGCACCTGCGCCGAGACCCAGGCTGCCGCCGAGGCCACCACCGAGACCACCGGTGAGTCCACCACCGAGACCACCGCCGAGTCCGAGACCGCCGCCGATTGCACCGGCAGCGGACGCACCGGCGTTGACGATCGCGGACAGGTCGGCGCCGCCACCGGCAAAGAGTCCGGACTCGGCGACCAGCGGAGCGACCGCGACGATGTCGGCGGGGCTGACGTCGCACAGACCGGCAGCATCGAGTGCCGCGGTCGGGTTGGCGCAGTAGTTGGCAGCTGCCTCGTCGTCACGAAGTAGCCCGAGGATGAATTCGAGTACGGCGTTCGTTGCCATGGCGGGTTCTCCTGAAGTTCGTTGACCGGGTTGTTGCCGGTGGGTAGTTGCCGGTGGTCCGGAAACTGGTGCGCTGCCAGAGGTAGCGAGTGGAATCAACGCTAAGAACTTTTGCGACTGGGGCCAACGGGGAGCACCCCCCTCTTCTCCAGGGACAGGTGGGGAAGCCCCCCATTGGGCTACGCCCGGTCGGAATAGGGGATTTGCCCCGATTAGGGGATCGGTCCCCTACTTCGTCGCGACGCCTCCGATCCGGTAACGATCTAGGTCCTGAAACCGACATCGCAGACAACCGCGACAGTCCTTCTGTCGCCCACGACCAGGGGAGTTCGTTCATGGCGGCAGGGCTCGGCATCAGCATCGGTTCGGCCACTCTCGTAGCTGTCACCGACGGCTCGACCGGTGAAACGCAACAGGTCCGCTTACCCAGTGCGCTGCAATTGGACGACGGATCCGTCATCACCGGATTTGTCGAGCGCGTCGGGGACCCGATTCCGATACTTGCCGCCGACGGTACCGAGTACCGCGGCGAGGCTCTCGCGGCGACAGCGGTCGGCGCACTGGTAGACCAGGCAGGCGGTAACGAAGGGCCAACTGTCGTCCTGGCTCACCCGGTGGGGTGGAACCGCCACACAGCACGCACCATGGAGTCCGCTCTGGACGACGCCGGAATTCACGGGGCGACTCTCGTCGCCGAACCCGCAGCCGTCATGGCGTGGCTCGCCGCTTCCGGAACTGTCGTCAGCGACGGTCTGACCGTCGTCTACGACCTCGGTGCTCGCTCGCTCGACGTCACGATGATGTCCACGACCGACGGACGAAGCGAGATCTTCGGTAAGCCGCTGCGCAGCGAGGACATCGGCGGCGACGAATTCGATCACCTCGTCACCGTTCACCTGCTCGATGCGGTTTCCGACCAGTTCGCAACCCTTGATCCCTTTGCACCCGAGACGATTGCAGCGCTGGAAACTCTGCGCGAGCATGCCCGCGCAGCCAAGGAGGAACTTTCCACCGAGACAGAAACCGTTGCCCGCGTGGCCCTTCCCGGTGCCGTCAGCGACGTTCGACTCGTTCGTTCCGAACTCGAAGATCTGATCCGGCCCGCCCTCACCGAATCGGTGGCATTGGTTCGCGAAAGCCTGCGATCTGCCGGCGTCGAGTCCAGTGACGTCAATCAGGTTGTCCTGGCCGGCGGAAGCTCGTCCATTCCCCTTGTCGCCGAACTACTGTCGGCGGAGCTTCGTGTCCCGGTGATCGCCGACGCCGATCCAGCGTCGTGCGCGGCGTCCGGCGCCGCGGCCCTCGCACTCGACGCCAGAGACTCGCAAGTACCGGCCGCCGCCACTGCAGTGATTCCCGCCGAGCCGTCTCGCAAGCCCGCACCAGTTCCCGCCTTCTCCACTCCGTTGCTTGCCGAGCCGACCGAAGAAGAGAACACGGCGACTCGACGCTCGTCGAGGGTCGGCGTCGTTGCTGCAGTGGTGGGAGCATTCATCGTGCTCGCCGCAGGCGGGCTCGGAATCGGAACTGCCATGGACAAGATCAACGTTCCGTCCAGTTCGGCGAACACCACCAGCGAGTCCACCTCCTCGACCGCTTCGACCACCGCGGGCTCTACTCCCGGCAGCACCACGGCAGCGGAAGCGGCAGGCACCGGATCCACGACTGCGAACAACGGCACTCAAAGCAATCAGCCCGGTTCTCCTGCTGCCGCAGGCGGCTCGACGACGGCGCCGGGGGCAGTTCCGGTTGCCGGCGCACCGGCGGGATCCTCGCCCGCACCGGGCGAGACCGCTCCGTCGGCGCCTGCACCTGCCGCACCCGGCGCCCCGGCGCCCGCACCTGCTCCCGCCCCGGCACCAGCACCCGCACCCGCACCCGCGCCTGGAGCCGGCGTCGGGACCGGTGTCGGTGACGCTGCGACCGGCATCGGAAACGGAGTCGGCGGTCTGGTCGACGGTGTCGGCAACGGAGTCGGCGGCGTGGTCGGAGGTCTCGGTAACGTCGTCGGTGGTGTCGGAAACGTGGTCGGTGGTGTCGTCGGCGGCGTCACCGCACCGATCCGCTGACCGGCGGTCTTTCGATGAACCGTGACAACGGCACCGAATCGTCGTTCATCGCAGGACTTTTGCGCGACGTCGACCTGACTGCATCGCCACTGCGCCTGTTCGTCACCGGGACCGATGCCAGCGCTCGGCCCCAAGTGACGAGGGTTGTACGGAAGCGAATCGAATCGGGTGACAAGCCCGTGGTCACCGCAGTCACGCATGACGTCCCCGCCGACGCGATTGTGGTGATCGCGGACGCGCAAGCTCTGACCTCCGATGAAATCCGTGCCCTGAAAGAGCTTGTCCAACGTGACGACCTCGGAGTTGTCGTAGCCTCCGATCGGATCGATCCACCACTCGCACCGATCTACTCGAACATCTCGAGTTTCGGCACCGTGTTGCATCTGAACCCGTTGAACCGAAACGATATTCGGAAGATCGCGGCCGAGCGAAGAGTCCCGCTCGACGACCGCGCCGTGGTGGCGCTCGAGCATCTGTCCGGTGGTTCCTTCGGGGCGATCGAAGCGTACTTCGCCGCCGCCTCGGCAGGCCGCCTGGAAATGCCGAACGCCATACGCACACACATCCTCCACCAGGTCACCGCTCTGCATCCGATCGAGCGCGAGATCCTCGAAGTTTCACTCGCCGTCCCGGACATCGACGCCTTCGAGCTCGATCTGGGACAGGAGAAGTTCAGCCTCACAGCTGCATTCGACCGGGCACTGGCGACCGGACTGTTCGGTTCGCGATCACCACTCGTCGCGAGCGTGCTCGCCGAGTCGACGAGCACCGGGCGTATCCGCAGCGAGCTGATCAGAATCGTCGAATCACGCGCACACACGAGAACCCTCGATATCGACACAGCACGAAGACTTTTCGACTCCGGAATCCGCCACCGCGATCTCACGGGTGTACTACGAGACGCCGTCGAGGCGAGCACGCCGGCGGTCGCGGCAGATCTCTTTCGCCGCGTGAATTCGATCGAGCCTCTCGGCGTGGCCGACACGCTGCTGTACGCCCAGGTCTCGGCTCGCAGTGGTGACCTCGACACTGCCTGCCGTCTGGCCGATTCCGTCATCGCCGCACCCGATCTCGACGACGCGAGATTGGCTGCGGCGGTGCGAATCCGCGCAGCTTCGTCCGCAGCATGCGGCCAACTCGGCGCCGCTGCAGATCTCTACACCTGGCTGGGGCCAGGGCGCACCGGAAACGAATCCCCCTTCGCCGCAATCACTTTCCTCGGCATCGGCAAGGTCGATGACGCGAACGCCGCGCTCACCGGACACACCGGATCACCGTCGAGCTCGACGGTCGGCGCTACCACACTGGCCAACGGACTGATGCAATCGGTCACCGGGAGCGCGCCGAGTGCGCTCAACACGATGTCGCGCGCACTCTCGCTCCCCGGCGGAGCCGACACATCTGAATTCCAGCCTGATTCCGCCCCGGCGCTGGTAGCTCTCGCACTCCTGCACAACGGCGCCCATGAACGGGCCGCCGCTGTCGTCACGGCCGCGATCGCCGCCGACGACGCAAGCAGCCACACGTGGGCGCGACTTCACCTTCTCGGCGCCTGGATCGCGATGGTCCGCGGGCAGGACGCGATTCTCGAAGACCTACCGCAGGAGGTAGTCCGCGGCCCCCTCCGTGAGCGTGACGCACTGTTTCTGCATGCTCTGATCGTGGGTCTCGCTCGGCGTTCCGGCGATCTCGCCCAGCTGCGTCGAGCTTGGTCGGGCGCGGCAGGCACCCTCTCGTCCTGCAGCGTTGATCTGTTCAATCTGCTTCCCATCGGCGAACTGTGGCTTGCGGCAGTACGGCTCGAGGAGACCGAGCAGGTCGAGCATCTCGTCGACGACGCGCGCTCACTCCTCCGCGCGCTCGGCGAGCCGCCGCTGTGGTCGTCGCCGCTGCATTGGTACGGCGTCCAGGCGTCGATCCTCTCGCAGTCGCCGGCCGATCTCCTCCCACACGCCCATACACTCGCCGAATCAGCCAAAACTCACACTTACGCAGCCGGTTTGGCGGTCGCCGGACGCCAGTGGCTCCTACTCATGCAAGGCAACGTCGACGCAGACGATGTCGAAGCCGCCGCACGAACGCTCAGTCGGATCGGACTCCCGTGGGACGCCGCTCGCCTCGCCGGCGAAGCAGCGCTGCGCACCCCGGACACCAAATCGGCCACGGCACTGCTCCACGTTGCGCGCTCGCTACGCACAACGTCGACGGCCGAGACAAGTGCAACCGATACCGCCACAAGTGCGGCGCCACCGTCGGTGTTGACCGAGCGCGAACAAGAAGTTGCCGAACTCGTCGTCGTCGGCCTGACGTATCGGGAAATCGGCGAACGCCTCTACATCTCCGCTAAAACCGTCGAGCACCATGTCGCACGGATCAAGCGGCGCGTCGGGGCGCAGTCTCGTTCGGAACTGCTCACCATCCTTCGCAGCATGACACCGCCGAACAAGTAGTTAGCTGCATATTGTCCAGAGGGTTGCGTATATCCGTTTAAGTGATAGTTTTCACAGGAATAAGGACATGCCTGCCGAGCAAAGTTCGGTAACTGTGAAACGGGGATCGCTATGAAGTGGGGAGTCGGACTCGCCGTCGGCAACAAACGAAGCATTGCTGCGATCGCGAGACCTGACTCGGAGCTGGTGACCCTCGAACGCGAATCGGTTCTGCACCACGCCCCCGACGGCACCGTGCAGCTAGGCGGAACCGCGGCGGGGTCCACCGGGTTGCGCGGGTTCCTCGACAGGGTCGGCACCGACGATACCGACAACTTCTCCGAGCACATGACGCGAGGGGAGGAACTGGTAGCGACAGCAATGTATTGCCTGGTCAAGGAAGTCCGATCACTCACCGATCAGAACCTGAACGTCTCTGCGGTGATCCCCGCGGGTTGGTCGAGCGATTCCGTCGACGTACTGCGCGGCGCACTCGACAGCATGAATCTCGACGGCGTCGAACTGATTTCAGAAGATGAAGCCTCTGCGGCCTGGCTCGCGGATCCTGACGCCGACGACCGTGCTGCTCGCGGAGCCGCAGCGTTGGCCGCACCCTTCTCGATCACCTCTACCTGTCCCGAACCCCAGCCAACCGATTTTGCCGAGCCAGAGGACACCCCCGAAGAGTTTCCGCCGTTCGTTCTGATCGAACCGGAGCCGGAATCCGGCGTGGAGGCACCGGTCACGAAAGAACCGAGCATCGACGGTTGGCTGAATCGCCAGTGGCGGTCGGAGCGCCGACCGATCATCGCCGCAGCAGCCGCCGCAGTCTTTCTGACGGTGTCGGGTTGCGCGGCAGCGGTCATCATCGGACACACTCCGACCATTTCAGCACCCAGGATTCTCGACGCACAATCTTCCCTGTCCCCCGGGACGGACACAGCTGCCACCCCGACGAGTTCATCCGGGACAGGCACGCAATCAGCGACCTCACCCCCACCGGAAGTACCCGCTCTCGCCGCGCAGCCGACGGCGCAGTCGTGGGCATCCGAAGCGGAATCGACCTCATCCGAATCCCAGCCCATCCCGGTGAGTCCGGGCACCGGTACAGAGAAATCCACTACGGCGAACGTCCCCGCGCAACAGGGATCGCCGATCACCATCCAGATCGATCCCCTTCGGATCGAGAACCTGCCGCCGGTCGTCGGACCGCTGGATCCGGTCGATCCGGATACCCCGGACACTCCCGCCGTGACCGCCCCCACTGATACACAGACAACGCCGACGCAGCCGTCCAACCCGACCGACACAACCGATCCGGTGGTTCCGAATCCCGACATGCCCGTCATGCCATTGGCCCCGAGACCCGGAATGCCAAGTTAGACAGAATAATTCGACTTGCCGACAACAGGCACATATTCCTCGTCGAAACTTTTCCCCTATGGTGGGTGCGGTACCTACCGGCTCGGTGCCGGGGACTTGAAGGGATTTCATGCGTAACTCGTTGGCGATCCGCACCGCTGTGGTCGGCGCCTCGGCACTACTGCTCGCAGCTCCATTCACCACGACGGCATCGGCAGAGCCCGCCTCCGACACGCATGTCGAACAGCTCGGGGCAGATCAGCTTCCGGCTGAGCTGGTCGAGGCGATCACACGCGATCTGAAGATCTCCCCACAGGAGTATCTGAACCGCGCTGCCAAAGCTCAGGAACTCGGTGCATACGCCCAGGAATTCAAGTCCGAGCGCCCTGGCGACTACGCCGGCTCGTGGATGGGACTCGACGGTCAACCCGTCGTAGCCGTCACCACCACCGAAGCTGCACGCATCGCGGCCGACGACGGTTACCGCACGCACGTCGCCCCCGTCTCCGCCGACACTCTCGAGAAGACGCTGGCCGACGTCAACGGATGGATTGCCGGGCTGCCCAAGGAAATCTCACGCGCAGTCAATTCGGCGACTATCGACGTCCTGAACAACCAGGTCGTCATCGACGTCGCGAACAGCCCCGTCGGGCAGGCGCTCAATCTTCCGACCCTGCTCGAGAACACCAAGATCGTTCTCAGCCCGGACGGTGGCGGATCGGTTGATCCCGGAGCACTCGGCGGCGACACCTACATCACGTCGACAGGCCCCATTCGCGAGACACCGACCGAGAACATCTCGGTCTGCTCGTTCGGGTTCAACGCCGTCGACGATCAGAACAATGCTCTCAATATCAGTGCCGGACACTGCAATCCGGCCGAGGGTTCGAAGTCGCCCGTCTACCTGCCGAATCACGCGAACGTCGACGACAGTCAGTTGATCGGAGCATTCTCACAGTCTTCCGTCGGCAACAACGCCGGCGATCTCGATTACTCGGTCATCAAGTTCGACCAGTCCGGCATCGACGCGGGCCTCGACCGTGCTGCCGTCCGCGGTGCCAACGGGACCACCCTCGCGATCACGGGAACAGCACGTCCCGTGATCGGCGCTCCCATCTGCAAGTCCGGCCAGACGTCGTCCTTCACCTGTGGTGTCGTGGCAGCCGATCGCGTCGAAACTCAACTGGTCATGGCGGACGGTGATTCACGAACCGTTCGCGGATTCGCCGGTACCGCGTGCACCCTCGCCGGGGACAGCGGCGGCGCCATCGTCTCCGGAACCTTGGCTCTGGGCATCACCAGCGGCTCCAACAGCAGCGGAGCACCCAGTTGCAACGAAGCGAACCTGGTACTGGCGACCTCCGGTGGAACCTCGAATCTGGGTATTCCGGTCGGAGACATCCTCGACGCGGCGGATCGCGCTTCCGGTGGCGGTGTCGGTGCCGGAATCCGCGTCCGCACTGCAGGTTGACCAACCACTGATTCACGCACTGTGCCCGCCGATCCGTTTCGCGATCGGCGGGCACAGTGCTGTTGTCGGTCGGGGTCAGCGCTGTCTGCTCATGTAACGGGTGGGAATAGCGCGTTCGAACCCATATAGTCATGGTCGACTGTGATCGGCTCACCACAAGTCCGTGAGCCGTATCCGTGTGCTCCCAGGGGGGTGGTACGCGGTCAACGAAGTGGAAAGGCCCACATGCGAAGCTCCATCGCACGTCGCGCCGCAGTGTTCGGTTCGGCCGCGCTGCTGCTCCTCGGACCGATCACCGCGGTCGCGAACGCAGAACCGAACGAATCCGGGGTATCCGATCAGGCAGCCCATCTGCCCGTCGAACTCGCCGAAGCCCTACAGCACGACTTGGCGCTGACGCCCGACCAGTTCGTCTCGCGTTCCGAACTCGCGCAGAAGCTCGCGGAGTTCGCCGCCATCGCGCGCGTCCAGTTTCCCGACTCTTTTGCCGGAGTGTGGCTCGACGACCTCGGTAAGGGCGTAGTCGCTCTCGCTGACGGTCGAGACAAGGATGCTGCCCGCGAGGCCGCCGAGAAGGCCGGTTTCGAGGTCAAGGACGTCGCGCAGAGCGAGCAGGCTCTGCAAAGTCAACTCTCGGCACTCAACACCTGGCTCGATTCGCAGCCTGCCGAGGTCGCAGACCTCGTGCGTGGCATTGCCGTCGACGTCGTCGGCAACGGAGTCGCCCTCACCGCCGATCCTGCCGCCGGCATCGAATTGCCTGAGTTCCTGAAGCGGACCGTCGTCCATACCGCTGCTCCGCTACTGGTTCCCCCGATCGTCGCGGACCTCATCCCCGCAACCGGATCCGCAACCGGCGACGCCGCACTGGGCGGAGACGCCTTCGGCGCAACCTCCGGTAACACTGGACTGCGTTGTTCGTTCGGCTTCAACGGCACCGACGGTTCAGGGCGCACGGTCAACATCAGCGCCGGTCACTGTGATCCCAATCGCGCCGCTGCCGGCACCTCGAACTCCAGCCAGGTCTTCCCGATGGTGAACAACCAGACCGGGCCCCGCGTCGGGTACTTCGCCAAGAGCAGCTTCGACGGGCGCGACTACTCGATCATCAACATCGACGACAACGCGAAGTACCGCTTCGAGAACAACAGCGTGCGGGTCCCGTTCAACCGCTCGGTCAACATCACCGGTACCGCCGATCCTGTCGTGGGCGCCCCGGTCTGCAAGGCAGGATCGACCACGGGCTTCAGCTGCGGCGTCGTCACCGGCGTCAACCGCGTCGCAAAGGTTTTGGATCACACCCTCGACAACGGCTTCACCACCAACATCTGCGTCTTGCAGGGTGACAGCGGTGGCCCGATCGTCTCCGGAACGTTGGCAGTGGGCATCACGAGTGCGTCCAACGTCGCCACCTCTCCCCTGTGCGAGATCGCTCAGGCAGAGACACTGTTCGGGCAAGAAGCCCCGACCCAGTACGCGACGCCGATCAACGACATCCTCGCCGCCAACCCAGGCCTGAAGGTTCGCGACTACTGATCACACGCATTCCTCGAGACAGCAAAACGGGCGCCACACCTTCTGAAGGTGTGGCGCCCGTTTCGGCGTTCGTGACGTTCTACTGGAAGAGAGTTGTTCCAGCCGGAGCGTTCAGAACCTTGATCAGGTCCAAGCCCGCGACGACGGCAGTTCCGCCGCCGGCGAGGATGGTACCGGCGACTCCACCGATACCGGCCCCTGTGACCATGCCGGGCAGGCAGCCGACGACCAGGCCGGGCAGACCCACGATGCAACCGATGACCGCCCCGACGATCGTGCCGGTGAGGCTACCGATCTGCGTGGCAAGCCCGAGCTGTGACTGGAACTTCTCGATTGCCTTCTGATCCTCGTCAGGCGAAGCAACCGGGGTGAACTCGGCAGCGACCGGCTTCGGCTTGGAGCTGGCCGGGTCCAGGTTCGGCTTGAGGGTGAGGGTCTTGCCGTCCTCACTGACGGTCTCGTCGAACGGGAACTGAACGTCGCCGAGGTTGAACGCGAGCGGAAGGCTCACGAGAGTTGCGCCCTGGCTGTTCTGCAAGTCGACGTGAGTTCCGTCGCCCGAGACCCGGAATGCTCCGGCGTCGATGGTGGTGACAACGGCCTGGTCGACGACCTCGGCGGTGTACGAAACGTCGGGTGACGTCTCCGGAGCTGCGTAAGAAGTACCTGCAGCGATGCCCGTAGCGGCAATGGTCATCGCTGCGACGGCCGCAGCTTTTCGAATGAACATTTTTGATCCTCCCCGGGATCGGGCGGGCGTCAGTCGATGACTCACACCACCCGTTTCCCCTGTGCGTGACGGGCGTAACGATAACAGCCGGTCGGTTGTTCTCACCTGCTCGGAACCCGACTTAGGGCTGCCTGACAGATGGACACCTGACGGGCACCGCCTAACGTGACGACCAGACATGTCTGCGTCTGGCCCAGCCCGTCCGACGCAGAAGATCGATCTCTCCAGGCCACGAGCGGTTACCAGCCGGTACCTACAGGCTGGTAATGCTAGTTACTGGCGGGTAACATAACGCAGGTTAGTATCAGTGGGCTGTCCCGAGGTGGCCGACGCGTCGCCCTGAAACGAAAGGCCGCGACATGAATGCCCTGACGATTACGTTGGGCACGATTGGTGCTCTGCTGAGCTTGGTGTGTTGGTACATCTTCCTCTCAGGCGCGCTGAGGATGTTCAACACCGTGCGCATCGGCCAGTCGGCACCCGATCGATGGCGCCCGTTCTTCCCTCGCTTCAAGCAGATGATCATCGAGTTCATCGCGCACACGCGCATGAACAAGTTCCGCAGCGTCGGCTGGGCCCACTGGCTCGTCATGGTCGGCTTCCTCGGTGGGTTCCTGCTGTGGTTCGAGGCCTACGGCCAGACGTTCAACCCCGAGTTCCACTGGCCCATCTTCGGTAACACGTGGGCGTGGCACCTGTGGGACGAGATCCTCGGCCTGGGCACCGTCATCGGTATCACCACGCTGATCGTGATCCGTCAGCTCAACCACCCGCGTCTGCCCGCGCGCCTGTCCCGTTTCGGCGGCTCCAACTTCAAGGCTGCCTACGTCATCGAAGGCATCGTCCTGCTCGAGGGCCTGGGCATGATCATGGTCAAGGCAGGCAAGATCGCGACCTACGGTCACGCCAACCCGTGGACCGACTTCTTCACCATGCAGGTCGCGAAACTGCTTCCCGCCAGCCCCGTCATGATCTCGGTGTTCGCATTCGTGAAGCTGATGACCGGCATGATCTGGCTCGCGATCGTGGGCCGCAACATCACCTGGGGCGTCGCGTGGCACCGCTTCTCGGCGTTCTTCAACATCTACTTCAAGCGTGAAGACGACGGCACCGTCGCCCTCGGCGCGGCAAAGCCCATGATGTCCAAGGGCAAAGTCCTGACGATGGAGAACGTCGACCCCGACACCGACACTCTCGGCGCCGGAAACATCGAAGACTTCTCCTGGAAGGGCTGGCTCGACTTCACCACCTGCACCGAGTGCGGTCGTTGCCAGTCCCAGTGCCCCGCGTGGAACACCGGAAAGCCGCTCTCGCCCAAGCTGCTCATCATGTCGCTGCGTGACCACGGCTACGCCAAGGCCCCGTACCTGCTCGCTGGTGGACGCAAGGACATGGGCGGCGACGAGATCGGTCTCGTCGACAGCGAAGGCAATGTCAAGGAAGGCGCCCTCGCAGCCATCCCCGAGGCGGCACGCCTCGAGGCCGACCGCAAGCTCGTCGGTGAAACCGTCGAAGGCGAGATGGCCCCGGTCATCGACGCCGAAACCTTGTGGAGCTGCACCAACTGCGGCGCCTGCGTCGAACAGTGCCCCGTCGACATCGAACACGTCGACCACATCATCGACATGCGTCGCTACCAGGTCCTGATCGAATCGGAGTTCCCCTCCGAGCTCGCCGGCCTGTTCAAGAACCTCGAGAACAAGGGCAATCCCTGGGGTCAGAACTCCAAGGATCGCCTCAACTGGATCAACGAGATGGACTTCGAGATCCCCGTCTTCGGCAAGGACGCCGACAGCTTCGAGGACTACGAGTACCTCTTCTGGGTCGGCTGCGCCGGCGCCTACGAAGACCGTGCCAAGAAGACCACCAAGGCCGTTGCCGAACTCCTCGCCACCGCGGGAGTGAAGTTCATGGTCCTCGGCGCCGACGAAACCTGCACCGGCGACTCCGCACGTCGTGCCGGCAACGAGTTCTTGTTCCAGCAGCTCGCGATGCAGAACATCGAGATGCTCAATTCGGTCTTCGACGGTATCGAGCAGAAGAAGCGCAAGATCGTCGTCACCTGTGCGCACTGCTTCAACGCCCTCGGCAACGAGTACCCGGAGGTGGGCGGCGACTACGAGGTCGTGCACCACACTCAGCTGCTCAACCGTCTGGTGCGCCAGAAGAAGCTGATCCCGGTTGCGTCCGTGAGCGAAGACGTCACCTACCACGACCCGTGCTTCCTCGGACGCCACAACAAGGTTTACGACGCTCCCCGTGAACTCATGGAAGCCTCAGGCTCCAAGCTCGTCGAAATGCCGCGTCACGGCGAACGTTCCATGTGCTGTGGTGCCGGTGGTGCTCGCATGTGGATGGAAGAGAACATCGGCAAGCGCATCAACGTCGACCGCGTCGACGAAGCGCTCTCCACCAATCCCAAGAAGATCGCCACGGGTTGCCCGTTCTGCCGCGTCATGCTCACCGACGGCGTCACTGCCCGCCAGGAGCAAGGCCAGGGCGAAGGCGTCGAGGTCGTCGACGTCGCGCAGCTGATGCTGAACTCCGTCACCCGCCTCGATCCCGCCCAGCTCGGCGAGAACATCAAGGTGATCCCGCGCGAGAAGGCACCGGTCGCTGCTGAGGCAAAGGCTGAGACCGTCGAGCAGGATCGGGTCGCCGAAGTCGAGGAAGCTGCCGCGACTCCGGAAGCCAAGGCTGCACCGGCAGGCAAGGGTCTGGCCATGAAGGGACTCGCCAAAGCACCAGGTGCGAAAGCTCCCGGCGCCAAGCCACCCGGCAAGGGGCTCGGAATGGCCGGCGGGGCAAAGGCTCCCGGCGCCAAGAAGGCGGCTCCCGCCGCAAGCGCGGAAGCTCCCGCTGACGAAGCTGCTGCACCGGCAGCACCTGTCGCAAAGCCCAAGGGTCTCGGCTTGGCAGGCGGGGCCAAGGCACCCGGCGGCAAGGGACTGCAGATGAAGGGCGCCGCCAAGGCACCCGGAGCAAAGGCCGCTGCCGCGCCGGCAGCGGAAGCTCCGGCTGCTGAGGCTGCTGCACCCGAAGCTGCTGCACCCGTCGCCAAGCCGAAGGGTCTGGGCCTGGCGTCCGGCGCCAAGGCACCCGGCGGCAAGGGACTGCAGATGAAGGGCGGGGCCAAGGCTCCTGGAGCAAAGGCTGCTCCTGCTTCTGAAGCACCTGCTGCTGCTCCGGCAGAGGCTCCGGCCGCCGAGGCGGAAGCCCCGAAGGCTCCGCCTGCCGCCAAGGCCGGCGGACTCGGATTCAAATCGGGCGCAAAGGCTCCCGGCGCTCGGAAGGCAGCTCCCGCTGCGGCCCCGGCGCCGGCTGCTGAGGCCCCGGCTCCCGAGGCCGAACCTGTGAAGGCAGAACCCGCTGAAGCGCCTGCTGAGGCGTCCGCACCCGCGGAAGCTCCGGCGCCTGCTGCCGCGCCGCCCGCCCCCAAGGCAGGCGGACTCGGATTCAAGGCCGGCGCGAAGGCTCCTGGCCGCAAGAAGTAAGCGCACCACACGCGAATGCCCTCACCGTCACGGTGAGGGCATTCGTGTTTGTGCGGGAGCCTTTGCCGACCGAGCACCCTTTCCCTCGACCCAACACACCGTCCAGCACACGGAAACCGGTGCTCGCCCTATGCAAGTGGTGCTCACTCCCCCGCCAACTCGAGGCCGGCGTGTCAATCGGCGACAAGCATCACCGCACCGCGCGCACGCCCGACGCCCCTTTCCTGCTGCCGGCCGATGACGTATCGTCCCGGAGCGATGCCGGTCGCGCCGTGCTCCGGGTGGATGAGGTACGCGGTCACTCGGGTGTCGAGCATGCCGAGTGCAAGGCCCCGAGCATCTTTCACCGGCGTCGACCACGTGCACTCCCCTTCGTCTGCAACCAGACTGTGGGGGTTCCCTCCCGCCGCACTTCGCAGCAGTTCCACGCCGGAGAGCGGCACTCTCACAGAGCGTGTCCATGGCAGAGGCGCCACGATATTTGCGAGCAGCGAAAACGGGATCACGATGAGATCGCCTTGCGCCTGAAGTCCGTCGATCACAGGAATGGACACTTCCTGGTCCAGGTAGTCGAAGACATCGAGGCCGGTGAGGCTGGTGAGAGCGGACAAGGTCATGTTCGAGTTCATAAGTATCACCCAAGGTTTGAGGATTGAGGGTAGAGGGTTCGGGATTCAGGTTCGACGAACGAGACGGGAATAGTCGGTACCGGTGATGCCGTAAGTCCATCCGGCGGCATCCAACGCGGAGGTAAACCATCCGGGTACGTGAAGGCCGTATCGACGCCGATGCCCGTCGCGTTCGAGAGAACCGTTGACCGCGAGGAGAATCCGTCCACTTCGACCCCAGCCCTCCGGCGACGCGTAGAGCTGCAGCAGGCAACCGGCGTTACCGGGATCGTCGGTTTGGTCGACCAGTGTCAGGCCCGCCAGCTCGATGTAGGAATCCCAGCCGATCCGCTCGATTGCACATCGACGGATCTCGACGTTGCGCTCGTGCGCGATGCGTTCGGCGGTGGGGTCGAGCACTACCCACTCTGGAACGATCGCTCCGTGTAGAACGAACGCCGTTGTACCGTCTACGAATTCGATTGCGGGGGAATCAGAATAATGCAAGCGCCGTGCTCCCTGCGCGCTGCCCGGAATCGGTTCGGCATGTAAGGCGGTGGGTCGTTCCGCCATGATGCACACGTCGTCGAACGCCCACCACCACCCGGTCGAGTCGGCCAGTGCGGTCTGCACGTCGAGGAGTTCACGGTCTTCCGAGCGGAAAGTCGCAAGACCGAATCGATGACATGTGTCGTAGTACGCGATTCGATGTGCGTCCTGCTGCCCGTACCAGGTCACTTCCCCGGCCACCCGAGTCGACATCGTTCGTATCGCAGCTGCGACGCCGTCGAACAGCGTGGTGTGCAACGATTCCCAAATGGACGCCCTGACCAGGCGCTCCCCCTGCCGGCGTTCCATCTGCCAGCCAGTTCTCCGACGTTCGATCCGCGCGTCCATGCGTCGGCGCGATGCCGCAAACATGCTCGCGATATACCCGGAAGCGCAGTCGAGGCCGGTGCCGTCCAATGACATCTTGGTCGACAGTCCTTCGGTGACGATCAGGTCCGAACCAGCAGACGGCGACGGGACCCAGACGAACTCCGGTTTCGGGAGCCCGGAGCGCCGATACAGTTGCGCGACAGAGGCTTCTGCGGTGTCTCGATCAGCAGGACGAGTACACAATCCGCGTTCGAGCCACACGTCGCGGATCTTTTCCAGGGCCAGACTGTCTTCATCGAAGAGATTGAAGTTCTCGGGCAATGTCGCTCGATGTGATGCCGACGAGCGAATCGGTGCGGCGCTCACGCGACGGTGGCGGTGTCCGCCTTTCCTGTAGTCATAGTTGAACAGCCTGGCACGCGAACGCTCCGGACGCAAGGGTTTCCTAGAGCGCGACACCGGGAACCTGCCACCGTTTCCCCATACCGAACACCCTCTCCAGCGACGCGAAACCGGTTCGAACTGTGGACAAGTGGTGTTCACTCACGGCTATCCACACCCCCGGGGTCACGGCTTCCTTTCCATCGCCGGGCGCAGCAAGATCGATCGACATGGGGGAACAGACACATATCATCCGCAGGCCGGACCAACTGTCGATCGGTCGCACCGATGCCGAGATCCGACAGGCCTGCGCTAGTGGAACCTGGGCCAGAATCCATCGTGGTGCGTACGTGGACAGCGGCCACCTGTCCCGCCTCGACGCATACGGACGACATCGATTGCGGGCAGAGGCCGTGGCCTGCGCCGCTTCACCCGGTGCCACTGTCAGCCACGTCTCGGCTGCGGTTCTGCACGGTTTCGAACTCTGGAACACTCCGCTCGACGTCGTCCACCTGTCCCGGAACCGGCGAGGTGGTGGCCGAAAGTCCGCTCGACGTCATGTGCACTCGACATGGCTGGCGGACAACGAGATCACCGAAGTCGATGGGCTGCGCGTCACGACTCCGGCACGAACTGTTGCGGATCTCGCGAGGACACTCACTTTCGAACAGGCTCTCGTCGTGGGCAATTCAGCGTTGCACCGTTCAAGGTTGACCAAGGACGCGGTTGCAGCCTCGCTGGCACTCAGCCCGAACCATCCGCGCCATCGACATGCGCTCCACGCGCTCACCGCGATGGACTCCCGTATCGAAAGCGTCGGTGAATCACGGAGCCTCGCATTGTTCCTGCACGAACACCTGCCGCTCCCCGAACCCCAGGTCGACATCCACGACGCTCGAGGGTTCGCCGGCCGCGTCGACTTCCTGTGGCGTGAGCAGCGCACCATCGGAGAGTTCGACGGCCGCATCAAGTACGGCCGACTGGTGCCAGCCGGTCGCAGCCCCGAGGACGCGCTCTGGAACGAGAAGCTCCGCGAAGACCGACTCCGTGACGCAGGGTGGGAGGTCGCGAGGTGGACGTGGGCCGACCTGTCGACCCCGTCACTGGTGGCAAGTCGGATCCTGGCGGCCTTCGCGCGCAGCCGCGGGGCCGTCAGCTACTGATCGCAGGCTTCCACAGCTCGAGCGTCGGAATGCCGGGTGGAGTGAATCCGAGCACCTGCCCGTAGAAGGACAGCTCGGCGTTGCGTGAGCTGATGATGGTCGACTGCTTGCGGAATCCGTGAGATTCACCCTCGTAGGCCAGGTACGCGTGCGGAATGCCCTTGGCCACCAGAGCATCCCGGAATCGCTCCGCCTGCGAGGGTGGCACGATCGGATCGTCGAGACCCTGGAGAAGCAACACCGGGCAGTTCAACCCGTCGACGTTGTTGAGTGGAGCACGTTCCGCGTACAGGTCGGCAGATTCCGGCAGCGGGCCGATCAAACCGTCGACGTAACGCGATTCGAAATCGTGAGTTTCCTGCACGAACAGGTCCAGTTCGGCCACGCCGAAATAGGAAGCACCACAAGCGAACACGTCGGACGTCGTCAGTGCGGCCAGAACGGTCCAACCACCGGCAGATCCGCCTTCGATGGCAAGGCGGGCCGGATCGGCGAGCCCCTGCTCGGCCAACCCGTTGACGGCGGTGACGACGTCCTGCACGTCGACGACACCCCACTGACCGCGCAATCGATTACGGTACTCACGCCCGTAACCGGTCGACCCGCCGTAATTCACATCGACGACACCGATTCCGCGGCTGGTGAAGAAGGCGTAGACGAGGTTGAGGGCCGGTGCGACGTGCGCCGTCGGTCCACCGTGAACAAACGCGACGTACGGCGGCAGTTCATCGTCGGGCCCTTTGTATCGCGGGCTGCGCGGCGGATAAGCAACGGCGTGAACTTCTCGCCCGTGTCCGTGAGCCACGACGGCTCGCGCTTCCGGAAGATAGGCAGACTCGGGCAATTCTTCGACCGACGAACGGATTTCGGTGAGTTCACCGGTACCGAGGTCCAGTTCACGTAGCGCGCCCGCCAGTTTCGCGCCTCCCGAGATGAGCAGTAACCGATCGCCACGAACCTGCATGAGGCCGATGCTGGTGGCACCCGGGATCGCGATGTCGCGCAGTTCCCCCGACGCCGGGTCGAGTACCGCCAGCGTGTCGGTTCCGACGGTGCGTGCGGTGAGAAGGTGCCCGTTGTCGAGTTCGACGAACCAGCGCGCACCGAAGCGCCACTGTGGGCCACCGAAATCCGCATTCAGCGGGCAGGTCGGGATGATCTTGCCGCCGACGCGATAGATGTTCCACCAGCCGCTGCGATCGCTGATTGCGTAGAGTTCGTCGTCGGTGATCCACTCCGGCTGCAGGACGGACTCTTCAAGTCCGCCGATAAGCACGGAATACGCCTGAGCGATGCCGTCGACGAGTGGAGCCACCCTCAGTTCGGTACCGTCCCAGGGCATTTGCGGATGGTTCCATGCGATCCAGGCGATCTTGGTTCCACTCGGCGAAAGCCTCGGTGACGAGAGGAAGTCCGAGCCGCCGACGATCGAGCGGATGTTGCCGGAACCGTCCAGCGGAATCGCGCAGATATCGCGAGTGATCGCCCCGTCCTCCGCGTGCGCTTCCCGAACCGCCCACACCTCGCCGTTCACGATCTGCAGGTCTGCGTATCGCCACGCGGCCGGCGACGCCGGTTCGGGCGTCAGAGCCCGTGGAGTGACTCCTTCGAGGATGTACACCCGTTGATCGGAGAATTCACTGAAGACCAGTTTTCCGGACTCGGTGACCGTCCAGGCGCCACCGCCGTACTCGTGAACCCTGGTTCGCGCGTTCCACGGCGCGGGGAGGATGTCGACGGGTTGGTTGTCGAGACCAGATCGACGGATCGAGGTCCGACCACCCTCGGTCGGACGAAGTTCAGCCCACCAGATCTCGTCACCGACGTATCGTCCACCCTCGACAGGGTGCCCACCTGCAGCCAGATCAGCTGCTCCGATCGGAGAAGTCCACGATCCGTACGGGGCTGCAATCTGCTCGCTGGGGGTCATCGCTCGACAATAGCCAACGGGGCGTGCGACACGGTCCCCGACAATGCACTTGCACAGTGGTGGAATCATGTAACTCGTGAGCACACCAGAACCCGTCCGCCACCGTCAGCCGCAGCGCGAGCTGGAGCAGTCGTCGAAGCTCCAGAACGTCCTGTACGAAATCCGTGGACCGGTGCACGCGCATGCCGCCCGGTTGGAGGCGGAAGGACACCGGATCCTCAAGCTCAACATCGGCAACCCGGCACCGTTCGGATTCGACGCCCCCGATGTGATCATGCGGGACATGATCGCCGCCCTGCCCTATGCACAGGGCTATTCGGAGTCGAAGGGCATTCTGTCGGCGCGGCGCGCAATCGTGACGCGTTACGAGCTGGTTCCCGGCTTCCCCGAGCTCGACGTCGACGACATCTACCTCGGCAACGGTGTTTCCGAACTGATCACGATGACCATGCAGGCCCTCCTCAACAACGGCGACGAGGTTCTGATCCCAGCACCGGACTACCCCCTGTGGACTGCGATGACGAGCTTGTCCGGAGGCACGCCCGTCCACTATCTCTGCGACGAGGCCAACGACTGGAATCCCGATATCGCCGATATCGAATCCAAGATCACCGACAAGACAAAGGCTCTCCTCGTCATCAACCCGAACAACCCCACGGGTGCGGTGTACTCGATGGAGGTTCTGCAGCAGTTGGTCGATCTGGCACGCAAGCATCAGCTTCTGCTGCTCGCCGACGAGATCTACGACAAGATCCTCTACGACGACGCCAAGCACATCTCGCTGGCAACACTTGCCCCTGATCTGCTGTGCCTGACGTTCAACGGCCTCTCGAAGGCCTACCGCGTCGCCGGCTACCGCTCCGGCTGGGTGGCGATCACGGGCCCGAAGGATCACGCGGCCGGCTTCCTCGAGGGACTCGATCTCTTGGCGTCGACCCGTCTGTGCCCCAACGTCCCCGGACAGCACGCCATTCAGGTCGCCCTCGGCGGTCACCAGAGCATCGAAGACCTGATCCTGCCCGGCGGCCGCCTGCTCGAGCAGCGCGACGTCGCTTGGGAGCGATTGAACATGATTCCGGGGGTTTCGTGTGTGAAGCCTCGCGGCGCGCTCTACGCGTTCCCTCGTCTGGATCCGAACGTCTACGAGATCCACGACGACGAGAAGTTGGTTCAGGACCTGCTTCTCCAGGAGAAGATCCTGATGGTTCAAGGCACCGGGTTCAATTGGCCGAATCACGATCACCTTCGGATCGTCACCCTTCCGTGGGCCCGAGATCTCGCCGTGGCCATCGAGCGATTCGGCAACTTCCTCACCAGTTACAAACAGTAGATTCTCACGCTGAATCCGGCTGAAATCGAGTAAACAATTCGTTGTACAAATGCCCCGTAAACGTAAAACTGCGGGGCATTTGTGCGACCTTGGTCACATTTTTCGCAAACCATGCGGTTTGATTGACTCTTTAACTATTTAGTGACCTGCCCCGATGTGAAAACGGTCCAACCGGTACGTGATTCGTTGTGAAATTGGTAGTTGGACAACGCGCCAAATCGGTTTGAAATTGGGTACATTAGTTAGCAGCACTTCGGTGCCGCGAGCACCTGGTATCCCTCCCCCCCCTGTGGATACCAGGTTGGTGGCGGGGACAACCCCCCCTGTTCCCCGCCACCCAGCTCGACCAATCCCAGTTTCACAACCACTCATCGGTAGCACCGGTTTTCGCCGACTCTGCCTTGCAGCGACACTGCCTTTCACCGACACTGCCGTCAGAAGCTGACCATTCGCTTCGGAGCCGATAACATTGCACCGGTGCAAATCCCCAGTCCGACACTCAGTTTCCGATGAGTCACGGCCATGGCCACGGTGGCCCCATTCAGATCGGCCCCACCGCATCACGCGTCGTCATCGGGTTGCTCGTCGTCATCGGCATGGTCGTCGTCGCGGCAGCTGTCGCACTGTGGCCGGACAAGAACACCATTCCCGTCCCACTCCCCTTCCAGAATGCCGACGGCAGCTCGGTGGAAACCGCGGCGGGCACCGTCACGATGCAGGATCTCGGTGACTGCGGAAGTTCCTCCGCCGGAAGGGTATTCGTCGGTGCCCCGCAACCGCCGCCTACCTCCGCCTACCAGTGCCAGCGAAGTATCGTCGATATCGAATCCGGGCCGAATGCCGGAACGAAGACATTGCTCGAGGTCATTCCGGGCGCCGGTCAGCCGGACCTTCGCGTGGGTGACCACATTCGGCTGGTGCGTCAGACCGACCCGAACGGAAACACGCAGTACTCCTTCGAAGACTATTCGCGTGGGCTCCCGCTGGCGTTGATCGTCATCGCGTTCGCCGTCGTCATCATCGCAGTCGCACGGTGGAGAGGGCTGCGCGCACTCGTCGGCCTGGTGATCGCCTTCGGCGTAGTCGTCGGGTTTCTCCTACCCGCTCTGCTCGACGGCAAGCCTGCGATACCGGTTGCGCTGGTCGCCGGGGCGGTGATCTTGTACGCGGTTCTCTATCTGGCGCACGGGGTCTCACTCAAGACCAGTTCTGCTTTGCTTGGCACCCTTGCCGCCATGGTGCTCGCCGCGGTTCTCTCCTACCTCTGCATTGAACTGACACACCTCACCGGTTTGTCTGAAGAGCAGAACACCAATGTTCAGACCTATATCGAGCACATAGACATCACCGGCCTGCTGCTGGCGGGCTTCATCATCGGCTCGCTCGGCGTTCTCAACGACGTCACCATCACCCAGGCATCCTCGGCATTCGAGTTGGCCGAACTCGACAAGCATGCGTCCCGTCGAAAAGTCTTCGGCGGTGCGATGCGGGTCGGACGTGATCACATCGCCAGCACGGTCTACACCTTGGTTCTCGCGTACGCGGGTGGGGCGCTGCCACTGCTACTGCTCTTCAGCGTCAGCGGGCGCCCTCTTCAGGACGTCCTGGTCGGTGACGCTGTAGCGATCGAAATCGTACGGTCCGCGGTCGGCGGAATAGCCCTGGCGCTTTCGGTTCCACTCACCACTGCCATCGCCGTGATTCTCGCCCGTCCGCCCGGTAGCGCGGTCAAGGCCGGCCCCACGTCAGGTGGCCGACACTCCAAACGCTGAAAGCGAGCCTCAGAGTCCGGGAATCGGTGGGAGAACCGGCAACAGAATCGGCGGAAGCCCCGGGATGTAGATCGCCGGCGGTGGCGGCGCGGGCGCGGGCGCGGGAGGCACGTAAGTGTCCTGCACGACTGGCGGAGCCTCGACGACCGGAGGGGCTTCCTCCGTCGTCGTCGGGGGCGCGGTCGTTGTGGTCGTCGGCGGCGGAGTAGTCGTGGTCGTCGGTGCCGTCGTGGTCACCTCGGTTGCCACGGGTCCGGCGTCCTCGGAATCGAAGACCTTTCCTCCGTAGCCCAATCCCAGCCCCACGATCACGATCGCCGCGATCACACCGGCGCCGAGGCCCGCGAACCGTAGCGGGTTTCTCGGCTCTTTGGATGTCGATTCAACGGGTTGTGTCCCGGCGAGCCAGGACGGGTGTGCGGTTCCTGCCCCGGGTCCCTCGCCTTCGTACATCGCCGAGTACGCCTGGGCGTCAACCATCACGGCCTCGGTGTCTGCGTCACGTTCTGTGCCGAATCCGTCCGTGGCCTGGTCGCTGTCGGCGACCACGAGATCTGCGGCCGGATCGAATCGTTGCTCGTGTCGGTTCGGTCGCGGCTGAGGCAGTTCCGCCGCGTAAGGGCTCGGCACCTGTTCCTGCGGAACGGACTTCGTACCGGAAGCGGCTTCGGACAAGGCATTCGGCCGCTCCGATTCCGCGAGCGTTGCGACCCCTCCGTGGCTGAACGCCTGAACCGGAACGGGTACCTCCGCCGGGGTGTGGATCGGATACGGCGCAAAGATCGGCGCTACAGCCGGAACTTGAACCGGGGCAGATACCGCGCGCGCCGATGGCGTCATCGACGACTCCGCGATCAGCGCAGCGCCTTGAGCAGTCACGAGTTCCGGCTGCTCGGGCGCGATGAGGGGGCACTCCAGCCACGCGGCGAGGGTCGCCCGCACGATCGGAATGCGTGCACCGCCACCGATCAGGAGAATCGCGTCGGGGTTACGGCCGGACGTTGCGATGACCTCTCGTATCTCGCGTGCGAAGGCCTCCACCGACGTGACGACCAACGAATCGAAAACTTCCCGCGACAGCAGGAGAAGCCCGCCGGGGCCGGGCAGGCACACCGCACTTCGTGAGGACAGCTGTTCCTTCGCGAGTCGGCATCGCGCCTGCAGTTCGGCATCGCCGCCCGGGTCGGCCGGCGTAGCTATACGGCGACGCACGGTCTGATCCGAGTAGACGAGCTCGTCGAAGTGATCTCCACTGACCCGCGTCGACCGGGCGGTGACGACGGTAGACCGCATCTGCCTGTCCACGATGCTGATCGTCGATCCAGAACTACCGATGTCGACGACGACGAGTGTGCTCTGGTCGGTCAACGCACCGGACTCCTCGAGCATTCGAAGCGTCGCGACTACTTCGGGAACCAGCTCGAAGTTGTCGATGCCTTTCTGTTCGAACGCTGCTTGGAGTGCTCCGGCCTGTGCTTGATCCCGGTAGGCGACGACCGTATTGCTGCCGAGGTCGGCATTCTCGGTCAAGGCCACGCCGGTTGCCTCCGCTGCGACTTCCTCCGGAATCTCGCGGCCTCGATCGACCGCTCTGGATCGGAACACCGGACCACTGTGGTCGGGCGTCCCCGGGCGCGCCAAACGCACAGCGCTGGCTCCCACCGTCACACCCAAAACCAAGTTCATGATCCACCTTCGTCGACCGTCGACGGGTTCCGTCACCAGACCCCGTCATTCCCCGGCCGGAAGTCTACCCACTGGGCATGGTCTGCGAGGTTCGCGCATCTCACCTAAGGCCTTCTCGCAGCTATTTTTTCGCTACCTGGACGTTCGACCTACCGCCCCAATCCGCGATAGTTCCAACCGGCGGCGCGCCACAGGTCCGGATCGAGGCAATTTCTGGCGTCAACGATCACCCGCCGCCGAACGAGCGGTTCCAAATCGCCGGGCACGAGTGAGGCGAACTCGTCCCATTCAGTGGCGATCAAGACCACATCAGCATTCCTGCAAGCTTCTGACGTGGAGGTTGCGTAGTGAAGGGTGGGAAACAGTCGGCGAGAATTATCCATTGCCTTCGGATCGAAAACGGTGACCGCCGCCCCGTGCAACTGCATCATTCCTGCAACGTTGAGCGCAGGCGAATCGCGCACATCGTCGGATTCGGGTTTGAACGCGGCTCCCAGCACCGACACGTTAGCTCCCAGCAAACTGCCATCGCAGGCTGCCGTCACCAGTTCCACAGCTTTTGTCCGTCGTCGCATGTTTATGCTGTCGACCTCGCGGAGGAAGTACAGCGCCTGGTCGACACCCAACTCCCCGGCGCGTGCCATGAACGCCCGAATGTCCTTCGGCAGGCAACCACCGCCGAACCCCAAGCCCGCATTGAGGAATCGCCTACCGATCCGAGCGTCGTACCCGAGAGCGTCGGCCAACATCGTGACGTCGGCCCCGGTCGCCTCGCACACCTCCGCAATCGCATTGATGAAGGACACCTTGGTCGCGAGAAACGCATTCGCAGATCCTTTGACCAACTCGGACGTCGCCAGATCGGTCACGAGGAAGGGCACCCCTGCGTCCAGTATCTCGGCATACACCTCGCGAAGAAGGCCTTCGGCGTTTCCCGGCCGGTCACGATCGATCCCCAGAACCAACCGGTCAGGGCTCAAGGTGTCCGCGATCGCGTGTCCTTCACGCAGGAACTCCGGATTCCAGGCCACCTCTACCGAGCCACCCGCCGGCGCAGTCGCTCGGAGCCGCTCGCCGAGAGCCGCTGCCGTGCCTACCGGCACCGTCGACTTCCCGACTATCAGCGAAGGCTTTCGCAACAACGGCGCCAACATGTCGATCACCGAATGAACATGACTCAGATCTGCGGCGTACTCCCCCTTCTTCTGAGGCGTCCCCACACCGACGAAATGGATGTCCGCAAAATCCGCGGCATCGGAGTAGGAAGTCGTGAACTGCAGCCGACCCGACGCCAGATTCTTCTCCAGCATGTCGGTCAGACCCGGCTCGAAGAACGGGACCTCCCCACGAGACAACTTGTCGACCTTGGACTGGTCGATGTCGACTCCCAGCACGTCGTGGCCAAGTTCGGCCATACACACTGCGTGGGTCGCCCCCAGGTATCCCGTTCCGAACACGGTCATCTTCATGTGTTGTTGGTATGCGTCCGAACTTTCCGAAACGCGTACGCCAGGTGGGCGCGAAACCAACATCGGGCGTACGACGAGTGCGTCGCGTGTGCAACCTATGCTTCTGCCATGCACGTTCTCTTCGTTTGTACGGGAAACATCTGCCGATCACCCACGGGCGAACGCCTTGCACGTGCTTATGCCGCCGAAGCCGGGGTCACCGGATTCACCGCGTCGAGTGCCGGAACCCGGGCGATGGTCGGACACCCGATCGAGCCAACTGCTGCGAGGGTTCTCGCGGGGCTCGGCGGCGACCCCACGGAGTTTCAAGCCCGACGCATGACAACAGCGCTGGCCTCGGACGCCGACCTCATTCTCACGATGACCGAAAGTCAGCGAGACAAAGTCCTGGCGATGGCTCCGGCGCGGCTCAAGCGCACGTTCACACTTCGAGAAGCCGCACGGTTGGGCTCGCTCGCAGATGCAGGAACTGTCGAGGACCTCGCCGCCGCCAGACCCCGATTTCGTGCCACCGAACCCGAGGACGTCATGGATCCGATGGGTAAGGAAGAGAACGTGTTTCACGAGATCGGACTCGAGATCGCCGATCTCCTCGGCCCGCTGCTCAGCCGACTTCGCTTCGGTGAGCGTTGAGCGCGGGCACCGCGGTCAACTGCGGTAGCGACTTGTCCGACTCGTAGTAGTAGCTGTACTCGTACGCATTGCGTCCGCGAGACGGCGTCATCGTGATGACCGTGCCCAGGACGTGCGCACCCACACTCTGTAGGTTTCCGACCGCGCGCGCCAGTTGATCGCCCTTCGTGGAGCCGTGTCGGGCGATCACAAGTGCACCGTCCGACATCGCGGCCAGGACCGCGGCATCCGTGACGGGTAGCAACGGCGAGGCGTCGATGATGACGTAGTCGTATCGCGCCCGCAGTTCCTCGAGAACATGTTTGGCCGTGTCCGTGCCGAGTAGTTCGCTCGGGTTCGGCGGGATCGGTCCGGAGGCGAGCACTGTCAGCCCGTCGAACTCAGTCGGCTGAAGCACATCGTCCAGCGTCGCTTGACCGGAGAGCACCGAACTGACGCCGACACTTCCAAGCAATCCCAAATACTTCGACACTCGCGGCTTCCGGAGGTCGCCTTCCATCAGGCACACTGATTTGCCGGCCTCCGCCAAGACGAGAGCGATGTTCACGGCCGTGGTCGTCTTACCTTCGGAGGGAAGCGAACTCGTGACGACGATGACACGCGGTGGATGGTCCACCTCGAGGAACTGAAGGTTGGTGCGCAACTCACGGAAGGCTTCGGCACTCACGGAACTTCCGTCACTGAAAGCGATCGCGTGATTGACTTCGACGTCCTTGTCGAACGGGATCGTGCCCACCATCGCCGAACCCGCGATCTCTTCTACAGTTCGACGATCTTTCACCGTGTTGTCGAGTCGATCACGAATCAACGCAAGCGCGATCCCCACAACCAGTCCCGCCACTGCGCCGAGCGCGAGGTTGCGCGAAGTCTTGGGTGACACCGGAACAGTCGGCTGTTGAGCCTGCTGTTCGACGACCACACGTGCAGGCGGTGTTCCGCCGTTCTCGGGTGTCTCCAGTTCCTTTGCCAATGCCACGAATTCGGATGAGAGAGTGTTCGCGATCTCGCGTGCGAGTTCCGGTGACCCGTCCTTGACTGCGAGGTCGATCAACACAGTGTCGGGCGCCGACGTCGCAGTGACCTTGGAGGCCAACTCGTCAGCCGACATCCCGCCGACCACCCTCGGTCCCAGTTCGTCGATCGTCCGCTGTGCGAGTGTTCGGCCGGTCAGGAGTTTTGTATAGGACAGAACTCGCTGCTGTGAAAGTTGACTGCCCTGCAGTGCCTCGTTGACCGAGGTACCCGCCGACGTCGAAACGAACAGCCTCGTCGAGGCCTGGTAAACGGGCGTCGAAAGAAGAGAAGCGCCAAGGGCTCCGAGGATTCCGAGCACGGTTACAGCAGCGACGATTCGCCATCTGGCTTGCAATATCTTCAGGTAGTCGACAATTTCCATCTTGATGTCTCCTTCGGCTCACGCATGTCCACTGCGGGTCTGAGCGGTCTTTGCCGGTCGGACCGCGAGGGCGAACCGGGCTTTATCAATTTCGATATAGATCAGCTGCGACGGACGAGACGTCGTGTGCTCACGGGCGTCCCAGTCCGCGGTAGTTCCAACCTGCGCCTCGCCAGTCGTCGGGGGAAAGGCAATTGCGCCCGTCGACGATCACTTTGTTGCGAACCACCGAATCGAGATCGGACGGCTGCAACTTCAAGAATTCGAGCCACTCGGTCAATACCAGGACGACATCGGCACCTTCGCAGGCCTCCAATGCATTTGCCGAGTAGGTCAGCGTCGGGAACAGCGCGCGCGAATTGTCCATGGCCTTTGGGTCGTACACGTTCACTGCAGCACCTTGGAGCTGAATCTGACCCGCGACGTTGAGCGCCGGCGAATCACGAACGTCGTCCGAGTCCGGTTTGAACGCGGCACCCAGAACTGCGACTCTCGCACCGAGAAGCGATCCGCATGCCTCCCGCGCCAGTTCGACCATGCGTGTACGTCTGCGCATATTGATGTTGTCGACTTCGCGCAGGAACGTCAGTGCTTGATCGGCACCGAGTTCACCGGCGCGAGCCATGAAGGCGCGGATGTCCTTCGGCAAACACCCTCCGCCGAAACCAATTCCCGCGTTGAGGAATCGACGTCCGATCCGAACGTCGTGCCCGATCGCGTCGGCAAGCACTGTGACGTCGGCGCCAGCGGCCTCGCACACTTCGGAGATGGCGTTGATGAACGAGATCTTGGTGGCCAGGAAAGCGTTCGCTGACGCTTTCACCAACTCCGCCGTCGCAAGGTCCGTGACGAGAAACGGAATCTCCGCATCGATGAGCTCTGCATAAACTTCGCGCGCAACAGATTCCGCTCGACCGCGGACATTTCGATCGACTCCGAGCACAAGTCGGTCCGGGTGCAACGTGTCCTGGACGGCAAATCCTTCACGCAGAAACTCGGGATTCCACGCGACTTCGACGCTGTCACCGATCGGTGCCAGTTCCCGCGCGCGCTTACCGAGCCGTTCCGCGGTTCCCACCGGTACCGTGGACTTGCCGAAGATGACCGCGGGCTTGGTGAGCAGCGGCGCCAAAGTCTCGATCACGGCATCCACGTAGACCATGTCCGCGGCGAACTCACCCTTCTTCTGCGGCGTCCCGACCCCGAGGAAGAACACGTCCGCAAATTCTGCGGCTTCCTCGTACGACGACGTGAACTTCAGTCGCCCTCGATCGATGTTGTTTCGTAGGACCTCGCCCAACCCTGGCTCGTAGAACGGAACTTCACCTGCTGCCAGTTTCTCCAGCTTTGCCGCATCGACATCCACTCCGAGGACCTCGTGACCGAGTTCGGCCATACAGGCCGCGTGTGTCGCGCCCAGGTATCCCGTGCCGAATACTGCTATGCGAGTGCTCATGTTGCTCGATCTGCTTTCTCGAGAGTGTGCGAAGTGTGTTGATGGGAAAAGTGATTCAGGTACGTACGGCACCGATGTTGTCGCGGTACCACGAGATCGTCGACGCGATTCCTTCGCGCAATCCGATTGTCGGCCGCCATCCGAGTTTCCGAATCATGCTCACGTCCAGCAGTTTCTGCATCGTTCCGTCCGGCTTCGAGGTGTCCCACCGCGTCTCTCCGGTGTATCCGACCTCCGTGGCGACTATCGAAGCGATCTCACGAATTGTGTGGTCCTCGCCGGTTCCGACGTTGACATGCGATGCACCGTCGTAGTTGTCGAGCAGATGCAGACACGCCGACGCCAAGTCGTCGACATGCAGGAATTCACGTCGCGGATTGCCACTCCCCCAGTTGACAACCGACTGGACTGCCGACGACTGCGCCTCGTCGTAACGCCGAACGAGGGCGGGAAGTACGTGCGATCCGTGCGGCGAAAAATTGTCTCCCGGGCCGTACAGGTTGGTGGGCATAGCTGAGATCCAGGGGCGACCATGCTGCCGCCTGGCAGCTTGAACATGGAGTATTCCCGCGATCTTTGCTATTGCATAGGCGTCGTCGGTCGGCTCGAGATGCCCGGTGAGCAGGTATTCCTCCTTGATCGGTTGCGGTGCCAATTTCGGGTAGATGCACGATGATCCGAGGAACAGGAGACGCTCGACGCCGTGTGCGAGGGCAGCGTCGAGCACGTTCACCTGGATGCGCAGATTCTCCGACAGGAAGTCGACGAGGAAAGTGCTGTTCGCCGCAATCCCCCCAACTTTTGCTGCTGCGAGGATCACGTTGGTCGGCTTTTCGCGGGCGAAGAAATCGAAAGCAGCTTCCCGGTCACGTAGATCGAGTTCGGCCGACGTCTTTCCGAGCAACCTGGTGAAGCCCGCAGATTCCAGGTGTCGCCACACCGAAGAGCCGACCAGACCTCGGTGGCCGGCCACGTAGAACGGTGCGCCTCGATCGAGTGGTCGCGCTGCGAATGAATCACTCATCGCGTCGCCGACCAGTCGGGAAGTGCCGGAGTGTCGATCCACGGTCGCCCTTCGTGTTCGAGCGCTTCGATGTCTGCCTCGACCATGATCCGGGCCAGTTCGGGTGTGTGCACGCCGGCCTTCCAACCGAGTTTGCGCTCGGCATGACTCGGATCCCCGATCAGTGCGTCCACCTCGGTCGGCCGAAGATACCGTTCGTCGAATCGAACGTGGTTTTCCCAGTTCAGACCTGCATGTTCGAACGCGACGGTCAGGAAGTCGCGCACCGAGTAGTTGCCACCGGTGGCGAGCACAAAATCCTCAGGCTCGTCGACCTGCAGCATGCGCCACATTCCCTCCACGTACTCCGGCGCATATCCCCAGTCGCGAATCGCATCGAGATTGCCCATGTACAGATGATCCTCGATACCTGCCTGGATGCGTGCGACCGCGCGCGTGATCTTCCGCGTCACGAATGTCTCACCACGCCTCGGGGATTCGTGATTGAACAGAATTCCGTTCACAGCGAAGATCCCGTATGCCTCACGATAGTTCTTGGTGATCCAGTACGAGTACACCTTCGCCGCACCGTAGGGCGAACGTGGGTAGAACGGTGTCTCCTCGTTCTGCGGTGGCGGTGTGGCACCGAACATCTCGGAACTCGACGCCTGGTAGAACCGGCAGTCGAGTCCGGCCATCCGAACCGCTTCGAGTAGTCGGATCGACCCGACGCCAGTGGTGTTCCCGGTGTGTTCGGGTTCGTCGAAGCTGACCCTGACGTGAGACTGCGCAGCGAGGTTGTACACCTCGTCCGGCTTGATCTGCGCGAGTAGTGTCACCAGGCGCGCTCCGTCACTGAGGTCACCGTAGTGAAGAAAAAGTCGAGCATCCGCATCGTGCGGGTCAACGTAGATGTGGTTTATCCTCGAAGTGTTGAACGTCGAAGATCGACGGATCAGTCCGTGAACCTCGTAGCCTTTGGAGAGCAGCAACTCGGCAAGGTAAGAGCCGTCCTGCCCCGTGATTCCGGTAATCAGTGCGCGTTTCATCCTGCGTTCCTTCCGTTGCGGGACAGCCCGCCTGATAGTTGCGAAACCACGGTCGTGGTCCGTAGTCCTCCGAATCGCTCGGCAGTCTTGATCTCGCTCATGCGCGTCCCCCCAAACGGCCGAAGACTTTTCGTATGTCACGTGATGCCAGCCGTATGAATGTCGAGTTACCGAACAGGTAGCGCCGCCACAGACGTTTGGGTTCGGATACAAGTCGATACAACCACTCGAAACCCGAGTTCTGGACGAAAGATGGTGCCTCCGAAACAGTTCCGGCCAAGAAGTCGAAGGCCGCGCCGACACCGACGGCCACGTAGTCGGTTCGATCCGCTATCGCCTTCGTGACAAAGTCCTGCTTCGGCGCACCCAGACCGACCCACACGATGTCCGGTGACGTCGGATCGATCTTCGTGATGATGTCGTCGACGAACTCCTTGCTGAACGCGGCAAACGGCGGGGCATATGTGCCGGCCACCTTGATTCCCGGGTATAACTCCTCGACTCGATCCGTCAAGAGATTCAACGTCTCTTCTGTCGTGCCGACAAAATGGTGACGAAGGCTGTAGCGGCGTCCCTTGTCCAGGGTGGCCTCGAAGAACGACGGACCCCGGACTGGTCGAACACCGACGTGATCGGCGGTGCCGCCGATCAGGCGCATCACCCAGCTGACCGGGGTTCCGTCTGCGAAGTTCACACCGGGACCCTTCAAAACCGCGGAGTAGTCGCGATCACTGTGCGCCGCCGACACGCAGTAGGAATTCGACAACCTCACGGAGACTCCGGTTCCGGCTCCCTCTCGTCTGTCGTTGACCACCCAATCGGTAGCTCTCTCGAGATTTGTCGCGGCAAACGGAATGCCACCCACCTCGATGACCTCGAACGGACTGCTCATCTGTCTCACCACTTTTCCGAGTTCGTTTGTCGACGTTCATTGCACTGGCCGTAGCTGCGCGACAAGACCGATGTCAACCGGGACCGAGTCCAATCACGTTGCGGTTCAAAGAGAGAAAGCTCGGTCTCGACAATCGATCGAGCGATACGAGAGGAGAGAGTCGACGCCGGAGCAACCTGGATCGTCACGGCGTTCCTACCTGCCAGTGTCGGCACACCGCCGAGATCCAAACAGACCACCGGCAGGCCCACCGCAGCCGCTTCGGCCGCCACCCAGCCGCCCGAATCGTGCATGCTCGGGAAGAGCAGAGCGGAGGAGGCCCCCATCTCGCTTACCACTTCCGATCTGTCGCGCCATCCGCGAAGCGTGACCTGACCGCGCCGATACGGAAGCGACTTCTCGATCCGCCCGCGGGCGGGTCCGTCCCCGACAAAGGTCATGGACCAATCGGTGCCCAGCTGCTCGAGCGCATCCAGAATCAGGTCGATTCCTTTGTATTGCAACAGTCTTCCTACGAACAAGAGTCTTCGTTTCGGTCTGGGTACCGCTTGCTTCTCGATTCCGTCGTAGTCCAGAACACAATTGGGTTGGACGACGACATTGCGTGCCCGCGGTGCGCCTCGTCCGCTGTCGGAGTTCATCGCGATGAAAGTGTCGACTCGTCCGGACATGAAGATGTGTGTCAGTGACCGAACGGCTTTCGTGGAGCAGGTCCGAACTGCCGTGGTTGCCAGGTACCGCATACCGATGCGCCTGGCGAGCGGCATCGGCGGGTAGGTGTTGCCCCCGGCAGGCCCCCATACCAGTCGTACTCCGCCGGCTCCACCGAACAGCACCGGTGGGGGCAACCAGTCGGAGGCGAACGTTGCATGATGCAGGACGTCGAAGTTTGCCGCTTCACGCCGAACGAACAGTGAGGTGTGCCAGAGCCATCGGAGGTATCGACCGTACGATCCGGCTTCTTCCGCGGGCAAAGTCGCTATTCGCACGACACGAACTTCGCAACCGAGCTGTTCACACTCTGATTCCAATTCGGGAGCCTCACCGGAGCGAGTCACCACCGTGATCGACTCACACAGTTCGGAAGCTGCCGAGAGAAGCGCCCAACCCGCACCGGATTCACTCCCCTGATTCGGATCGCAGGCGTATGCCGTCATCAACAACCGTGTCATCGCGCTACCACCAGCCTCTGTGCGCGCGGCGTCCGAGAATCGCTGCGGCTGAATCGCTCTGAGAACCAACCGATGTTGCGTGCACCGTTGTCGAGAACCACGCGCTTGATCCGTGGACTGATCAAGGCAACGGGGATCAACGTCGCCGACGCGAGTACGAGCAGAGCGCGTTTGGCACTCTGAGCCGCCAACAGTGGCAGCTCGAGCTGTCCCTGACAGACCGCGAGGATTCGTCCGTTGTTGACATACCGGGCGAAGAGCCAGGAATCCCGACGCCGATCCTCGTCTACCGGTTCGTACGCAAGCGCCTCGTCGCACCACACCAACCGGACACCGCCGGCGCTCATCCTGAGCGTGAACTCGGTGTCCTCGCCGCCAGGTAGATCCCAGTCGTCACTGAAGTTCAAGCCGTTCAAAGCCTTCAGGTCCAACAACAGATTTCCAGCGCCTGCAGACGCAACCGGGGTGCCGGTCGAATGGCGAACGCGAGTGTGCAATGGAAGTTCCGAGGCAGGCAGACCCACCGGAATCACAGGACCGGCCACAGCACCTGCGTCGAAATCTGCGGCGCAGGTGAGGAGATTCGACAGCCAGTCGACATCGACGTACTCGTCGTCGTCGACGAAGACGATGTAACGACGATCTCGTGCACGGGCGAGATCGACCAGCGCACGTCGCGCCGGAGATACCCCGCCGAATCCGAGATGCAGTCGTTCGATCCCGTCGGCAACATACGTCGGCGTGGTGGATTCCGGATCGTTGTCGCCTACTACGACCTGGGCGGAGGCACCGGAAGCCTGGATCGATGCCCGGACGCTGTCGATGCAGACAGCCAATTCCGATTCACGACGAAAGGTCAAAATCGCCACTACGACGCCGTTGGGATTCTTCATGAGAGGTCAACTTTCGGTCGGGCGTCACGGTTCATCGAAACCAGAAGTGCGACGCTCGCGCTGGCGCACGCCGACACGGCCAATGCTCCTGCGACGTATACGGCGCTGTCGGTCAGTCCCGCCCCGAGAACGATCAGAAACTGTAGAGGCAACAGCATGGCGCGAAATGTGTTGAGGTTTGCGGTCTTGTCCACGACGCGGATCGAGGTACCGACGCCCAGAAGAATCCCGTTGAACGCCACCGCCAACCCGCACAGCAGAATGACCGGTATCAAGTTCGGAAAGTGCGGCCCGACCAGATGATCCATCAATCGCACTCCCGAGAGTCGAATCTCGAGCGTGAGACAGATCAGCGAAACGCAGATGATCGAAACCCAGAAGATCTGCAAGCCCACTCGGCGGCCGAGTGCCATGCACTCGCTCGGGCTCATCGCTTCGACACCACTGCCGAACTTACGCATCAGAATTGGCGAGATGCCCGCGAACATCAAGGACAGCGGACCGAGCAGTGTCTGGGCAGTTCTGATCTCACCGATCATCGAGATCGACGCCACCACAGTGAGTATCAAGAACATCGCCTGCTGAGCAGCTGATCCCATCAATATCTCGATCGCAAACGGCACTGATCTATATCGGTGAGTGCGCGAGTACCTGATCGACGGTACCGGCGGTACCAGACGCATAGATGCGTGACCGAGAGCGAGCGCGACGAAGACACCGACCGTATAGGTCACGAGTGCAAGTGTCAGATTCTCGACCAGGAAAGCTGCAATAAGGACGAACGAGAGTGTCACGATCTGTATCGACACAGAGATCCAACTCGCACCGTCGTGCATCAGCATCGTGCGTATCACGTCCAACACCACGAAACCAGCTGCAGCCAAGGCGTATACCGTGAGATTCATCGAGTCCGAGCCGGCGATCACGAACAGTGCCCACACCGATGTCACCGATACCGCCGCCAGCACGATCGTGGGCGCCAACGCCGGTCCACGCTCGTCGGACCCCGCCCCTCGCGACAGCCAGACGTCGACGCCGATCGCTCTCCCCAGTGCCAGTGCCAACAGACCCGCCGATTGAATCACGGCAACCTGGCCGACTTCGATCGGACCACCGAGTCGTGCCACCGAGGTGAGAACGACAAAAGTGAGGACGCTCGAAAGCCCTTGATCGGCCATGAATGTCACATGCCGAGTGCGATCTTTCACGATCTCACCTCGTCGATGAGCTCACGCATCGACGTCGCCGCTTTGCGCGATGTGAAGCGATTCGAGTAGTGACGATAAGCAGATCTGCGTATCGCCGATCGATCGTCCGCTCCGAAGATTCGATCGAGGGCCTCGCGTATCGACGACTCTTCCAAGGTATGGAGAGGCGTTCCGCCCGGTCCGACGATGTCCGCGAGTGCACCGTTGGTTGCGTAGATCACCGGGGTGCCAACCGACATCGATTCGATCGCAACGCGTCCGAACGGTTCTGCCCATTGAGACGGCACCACGGACGCCGCACTGTCGCGAAGTATCTCGATCACATCTTCGTGCGAAGTGAATCCGGCCAGCGTGACGTTGTCGAGAGCTGCGCTTATGCTGGAGATCTCGCCGTACTGCGGTCCGTCACCGAGAACTGTGAGCGAGGGACTTCCAGCGCCCTGCGGCCAGTTGCGCACCAAATCCAGGACGCCCTTCTCCGGTGTCAGTCGGCTGACGCACACAACCGAATCAGTGCTCCGAAACTCGGGTTCATTTTCTTCGAATCCGAAGTTCGGACGAACCACGACGCGGCCAGAACTGATCAGTCGTCCTTCGACCAGACGTGCTGTCATCGCGCTCGTTGCGACGAACCTGTGCTGCTTCCACCCAAAGACGCTCAGCTTGACCGCCGTAGCGCTCAGGTAGCAGACAAGGCTCTGCAGTCGGCTGTTTCCGTAGCATCCGTTGCGGACACAACTCGTGAAGTATTTGGTGGAACCGCATTCGGTGCACGTGCCATCTGCGCGCAACTTGGCTGACGGTGTGGCGAGGCGATAGTTCCGAACCGCCTGCAACGTAGGAATTGCGGCGGCTCTTGAGGCCACGAGCAACGAAGCCGAGAACGCCGGCCAGAGATTGTTCACGTAGATGACGTCGGGGCGCTCCGAACGGATGATGCGCAACGCATCGACGAGTACGCGAGGACTGAACACTGCGGTGACTGCCGCCCACGGTCCCCGGGAGATCTTGGAATTCTCGGTGGTGCACTGAACCGTCTCGTATCCGATCGATTTCAGGAGCTTGGATTCGTTGGCGAAGCTCTGCTCCTCACCACCCGGATTCCGATAGATCGCATGGAACATCAAGGCTTTCGGCGGCGTGAATCCACCGGTGGACGTCGGGTTCACTTCAGGCTTCGAACGCGCTACATCGAACGACTTGTACATCTCAGTGACCTCCTCTTCGCTCCGGAGCGAACCTGTACGCGTCGTTCTTGTCGGCACGAACCCCACGGATCGACAACTCGGCGTTGCCCGCACTGTGAGAGCGGTGGGTCGAGGGTCCGTACGGCGCCAGGAAGACCCATGCGATCAGCCACATGGCGCCGAAGAAGAGCGTCGACTCCGTCAAGTCCATCGAGAAAACGAGAACCATGATCGCGACGACGGCGATGTACTCCGTTCTGCTGCGGGCTCGCCCGAGCGCCGTGCTCAGAAGCAGGTAATAGCCGGCCAACAGCAGCAGGAATCCGATCCAACCGATCTGCAGCCGAATGTCGAGCATTCCGTTGTGTGCGCTGGTCGCCGGAAAGGACAGCTTTGACCGAATCATCTGCCCCACTGCACTGTCCGGCGCCCACACCGAGCCGAAGCCCCATCCGAGCAGAGGCCGCTGTTCGGCGTAGTAGTCGGATACCGTCCAGAGATGTAACCGGCCGGTCAGCGTGACATCTCGCGAGAGTAGCGCCGCGACATCGGGTCCGAGCACCTTCATCGCGCCGGACACCCCGAGGTACAGGCCGATGATCACAGTCGAGGCGAGGTGAGCGTTCGGTGTCCGTCTAAAGCACCTCAGAGCAAGCATCGTCGCCAGCGCAATCCCTGCAGCGACGAGACCGGTCTGGCTCCGGGCCTCGAACAACACGATGCCGGCGACAGCAAGCGCCGCCACCCACGGAATACGCTTGATGTCGGGAAGCATGAGCATGACACCGACAAGTACAACTTCGATGGCAGCCATTCGTCCCAAAGTGTTTTTGTGCGTGAAGATTCCGCGATAAGCAACGGCGCGGGTGTCCACGTCGATGCCAGTCGAAGGATCGAGGAACACGACCATCAGCGACAGCACGAGAAGTACCAGCAAGGTGAGGGCAACAGTCCGCACTCGCACCGCGAAGGTCAACTCACGGGCGACGATGATTCCCGTGATCGCCAGGCACACGACGACGATGCCGGCGACGGCGGAGTTCCGGGGCAGTGTCGACCAGTGCCAGCTGGTTGCCGGGACGCCGGCCGAGATCATAAGCGTGAAGACAGGCCACGTCGTATTGCGTGAGTATCGCCGGTCGAGGAAGTAGACCAACGCAAGTGTCGCCGAAAGAACGGCCGAACCGTGTACGAGCAACGATCCGAGCGCTGTCCTCTGCGTGTACGCCTGAAAGGCTCCGCTCGCGCCGATGACCGCGATCACCAATGCCGTTCGCAAGATCAGCGGATTGTTCGGCGCCTCATTTTCGCAAGGCGCCGGTACCGCCTTCTTGTCAGTAGGCGCCATCACTTCCCACCACCGCCTTGAGCGTCTTCGCGACGATCATGACGTCACCCATCATCGACCAGTTGTCGACGTAGGAAAGGTCCAGGCGGACAGTGTCTTCCCACGAAAGATCAGAACGTCCACTGACCTGCCACAGGCCGGTGACACCGGGCTTGACCAGTAGCCGACGACTGACCGCGTCGTCGTACATCTCGACCTCGCGCCGAAGCGGTGGCCGCGGTCCTACAACACTCATCTCTCGCCGGAGGACATTGACGAACTGGGGCAACTCGTCGATCGAGTATCGGCGCATGAATCGACCTACCGTCGTCACACGCGGATCGTCTCGCATCTTGAAAAGCACTCCGGCGCCTTCGTTCTCCTTCATCAGTGCCGTGACCTGTGAATCCGCATTCTGGACCATCGAGCGGAACTTGAGCATGGGGAACGGCTGACCGTCCAACCCCATCCGCTCCGACTTGTACAGAACCGGACCCTTGCTCGTGAGCTTGACGGCGATCGCAGCCGCCAGAAGCACCGGACTGATCACGGCCAGCACGAGCGCCGCGAAAGCAACGTCGAAGGTCGTCTTCGAGAACTTCTGTGCGCCGTGATAGCGCGGACGCTCGACATGAATCAGCGGAAATCCTGCGACCGGGCGCATCGAGAGCCTCGGCCCGGACACATCCAGAATCCCCGGTGCGACAACAAGGTCCACATGATCGCGCTCGAGATCCCAGGCCAGCTTGCGCAGCCCTTCCGGTCCGAGTCGCTCCGACGCCGTCACCGCCACCGTGTCGGCACCGACCTGTTCGAGTGCGTCGGTGACACTGTGCTCGTCTCCGAGCACCGGAATGTCCCGACCGTTCACTGTGACAACTTCGCCCACGTCTCCTCCGTAGCCGGGTACGCAGACTCCGACAACTCGGTATCCATGGGCATCGTCGCGCTCGAGGTTGCGTGCAAGATCGACAACCGCCCCTCGCACACCGACCACAAGTACGGCAGTTCGAAATTCACCTCGGGCTCGCTCACGAGCAATCACCCGTCGCCAGATCCAACGACTCGCGATCAAGGCGGTCAATCCCATCGGAAACGCCACGGCAAGGTACAGGCGCGCGATCTCCAGGTGAAGGAGAAGGCTGGCGATCGCAATCAGTCCGAACAGGCGGAGCGTTCCGACAGCGATCAATCGGTACTCTTCAGGGCCGCTTCCGATCACACGAGGAGATCTGGTCCGAAATACCCTCAGTACGGCAAACCAGCCGATAATCAGGGCGAAAGACAGTGCGGTGTAGCTGAAATGGCCGAATGCTTCACCGTCGACGACATCCGCGTCGCTACCGAATCGCCACCATTGAGCCAGAAACACAACTGCCGCAACGATGATCGTGTCGGTGATCGCCAGACGACGAAGATACGCAGATTGCCATTTCCTGCGTGCGGAAACTCCACCGGCCCTCTCCGGCGTTACTCGTCGGTGTTGTTGTGGCCGCTCTTTCGTGGGCGCGGCCATCTCGAGAACCGTCATGTGTTCAGAAACCTTTCCCCATGCACAGAATTCGGCCTGAAGATGTTCACCGGCCGAGGTCCATCGGACCGCCTTGCCGATTCCCGAAACTTCGACAGCGAAGCAACTGCTCCGCATTGCTGCGTTCAGTGCGTATGGTCGCATTACGTGCGCCTTGCAGTTAACCCGGCGACTATTGTCAGGCCTCGGCCCAACTGTCGATTATTGCGGCATTGCCGCAGCTCACACCCCGTGATTGAAGCAGAGTCCACTAACAACCCAAACACAGGACGATCGGCGATTTCTCCTCGCCCGCTGACGTCGCCGGCCTCGATATTGCCAGGACTCACATCTTGGCAACTCTTCGGCTAGCTGGTCAGTACCAGTGAGGAGTTTGCCACATTCCGGACAGCGTGGCAATAGCGCTTTCCGAAGTTCTTCCCGACGCCAGCATTGACGTCAGTTATTCACCCTCCGACAAGAAGGAGTGAACATTGCTCACCATTACCATTGCGTACCTATAGTTTTCATCGCCTAGCCCATTTGGGCTCCGCGTTTGGACGGAAACCAGCACGCGGTTGGTAAACACTCTGCAATCCATACTTTGATGCGCTCAGCGTCGACTCAGCCCTGGACGATTGTTCGACACTTCGCCTCTGGGCGTCTTACCTACTCCTGGCCGGCATTGCGCGAACCTACGATCGGGCGACACCGAGAATTCAGACATGCAAAAGGAGGAGTGTGGACCGCCAGCGATCGCCTGTGAGGTCCTGAAATAGTTGCAGCACAGCCCAATTAGGGACATGCGAGTTGCGCAGCCGCTCGGCTGCAAAGCGGGGCGACTGCTACCGATGGCTATGGCTATGGCCATGGCAAACGTGTGTGGCCGTGTAGGGTCAACGGACGCTCGACACGCTCGTTCGCACCCAGTAGCGGAGCGTGTCTCTCGAACAACCGACATTGCGGGACAACTGATCAGCTGGGCGCACGCTCTCGAGTAAACCCCCGCACGCTTCGATTGCCTTACGCGAAACCGGGTTCCTTTCGTCGCAGGTAACCAGGACGCGACTGAGCCCCACCGGGTCGCCGACATACGCGAGCGCCTCACCCAGAGCAGTCGACGCTATCCCTTTCCGGCCCTCAGACCGACGGACCCCGTGGCCGATATGACCACCGACATCGGCCAAGAACTCGTTCATGCTGAGTCGCAGCTGGCCGACAACCCCCGCACCCGCTGTCCAAATCCATCGAGGGATGCCAGATCGACATCTAGGCGTTGCGAAACTCTCGAGGCCGAATCGGGCTGGTCCGCCTGCGGTCCGCCACACTCGCTACGCGATTCCAACCGAGACGCCCACAAGGCCTCGTCGGTCGCAACCAGATCGACAGTCATAGAGGCACTGGTCAAGCAGGGACAGCTCAGACCGCAGCGTCACATCCCGCATGCCCGTGCCTACCCAATTACTGCGACGGCCGATGAACCCGTATTCCGCACTGCGCGTCGCAGACTCAGAGGACCCGACTGGAGATTGCGTCCGATTCACCACACAGAGAAGGGCCCTCGAGCATTGCTCGAGGGCCCTGTGAGGCGTCGGGATTTACCGTACGACCAGGTCAGATGACTGTCGACGTGACCTTTCGTTCGCCGACTGGATTGCTGTCCACGGACCCTTCCACGGCCACGTCAGCGACAACCGGATCGGAATCGTAGTAGTACTTGTACTCGTAGACACCACGACCGTTCAGCGGGGTCATCGTGATGACAGTACCGAGAATCGTCGCGCCCACACTGTGGAGATTGCCGACCGCCCTGCTCAGCTGTTCCCTCTTCGTCGTGCCGTGACGAGCAATCACTAGCGCACCGTCCGCCAGCGCTGAAAGAACTGCAGCATCCGTAACCGGAAGCAACGGCGAGGCGTCGATGATGACGTAGTCGAACCTTCTGCGGAGATCGGTAAAGACCGCATGGGCAGTGTCAGTGCCCAGAAGTTCGCTCGGGTTCGGGGGAATCGGACCTGAGGCAAGAACCGTCAGGTCAGCATTGCTCGTGACTTGAAGTACGTCGTCGAGATCTGCTTGCCCGGCCAGGACCGAGCTCAGACCAACGCTTCCGATAAGTCCCAGATACTTCGAAACGCGAGGCTTACGGAGGTCACCTTCGACGAGACACACCTTCTTGCCTGCCTCGGCCAACACGAGTGCGATGTTCACCGCAGTCGTGGTCTTTCCCTCGGAGGGAAGAGAACTCGTAACGACGATGACACTCGGTGGGCGATCCACGGCCAGGAACTGCAGATTGGTTCGCAGCTCGCGGTACGCCTCGGCACTTGCGGAGTTGCCCTCGTGGAAGTTGATCGCTTGATGAACTTCGCGTTCCTTGTCGAACGGAATTGTTCCCACCATCGCCGCGCCGGCGATGTCTTCGACCACCTTGCGCTCTTTGACGGTGTTGTCCAGGCGATCACGCACCACAGCCAACCCGATCCCCAGCAGAAGCCCGATCGCGGCACCGAGCGCCACGTTCCGCGAAGTCTTCGGCGACACCGGTTCCGCGGGAGTTTGTGCTCGCTGTTCGACAACGACGCGCGCAGGTGCTGTGCCACCATTTGCGGGCGTACCCAGATCTTTGACCATCACGACAAACTCGTCCGAGAGCGCATTTGCGATTTCACGTGCCAGTTCAGGCGACGCATCTTGCACGCTCAAATCGAGCAGTACTGTATCCGGCGCCGATGTGGCGGTCACCTTGGACGAAATCTCCGCAGCGGAAAGCCCGCCGAGTCGATCGGGCCCGACTGAATCGATCGTTCTCTGTGCCAGTGTCTCGCCGGTAAGGAGCTTGGCGTAGGAAGTGACCAACTGCTGTGAGAGCTGGTTACCTTGGTAAGCCTCGTTCACGGTTGTTCCGGTAGAAGTCGACACGAACAGGCGCGTGGAAGCCTGGTAGATCGGCGTGGCAATCAACGAGGCGCCCAATGCGCCCAAGATCACGACCACAGTGACGACAGCGACTATCTTCCACCGTGCCTGCAAAATCTTCAGGTAGTCCCGTACATCCATCGTCGAATCTCCTTCGGCTCGAACACGTATCACGTCTTCGAGTAGTAATCGACAGCCGCTGTCGAGCCGCTGCACTCAATGCAGGCTGAACGAGGCAGCCAATCTTCTATCGCGTGTCCCTGCGTCACAGCGCGAGGTATTTGCCGAAACAGCCAGGGGGGAGAGGCCTTCACGGCATCTCACACATCTCACTTCCTGGCCGATGCATGATCGGGAAGTGGCGAACACGCGACACTGACAAACCCGCGACACTGACATCGGGCCCACTCACACATCGCGCAGAGCAGACACAACGTGCAGCCAGGCTGAACTCTACTGCGTCATTGGTCTTTTCACCACCGCAACGGAGCCTCGAAACTTCCTAGACATCGTCAGTCGACTGTGCCGACCATGAAAGGGTCACATACCACAGCGGGCCGTAGGACCAACGTCCGTCGACGACCAACTACGCAACTTGCCGCCGGAAGTTGATGCATACCAACCGAACAAGGCAACATGCCCCTCACCCTGTGATGCACGAGCGGCTATCCCAGCATCTCCCCCGGCCACAGCTCGCTCGCTGACGGACTTTGGTCCCGGGCACACGGCCACTTCCCCTCGATGCCTACAACACCCACCCTCCGTGAAGGTTTCACCGGTTTACGGCCTTCCGAGACCTCGGTAGGTCCACCCTGCGTCGCGCCAGGTGGTCGGTTCCAGACAGTTACGTCCGTCGATGATGACCTTCTTGCGGACGACAGGTTCGAGGTCAGACGGCAACAACTTTCGAAACTCGGCCCACTCGGTCAGAACCAAGACGACATCAGCGCCTGCACACGCTTCAAGTGCGCTCGAAGTGTAAGTGAGGGTGGGGAACAACGCCTTCGAGTTTCCCATCGCCTTCGGGTCATAGACATTGACGGCAGCGCCTTGCAGCTGAATCTGCCCGGCAACGTTCAGCGCAGGTGAGTCGCGCACGTCGTCGGAGTCAGGCTTGAAGGCTGCACCGAGAACCGCCACATTGGCTCCGAGTAGAGAACCACACGCTTCTCGAGCCAGTTCGACCATCCGAGTACGACGACGCATGTTGATATTGTCGACTTCGCGTAGGAATGTGAGTGCTTGATCTGCTCCCAGCTCACCAGCACGTGCCATGAAAGCACGGATGTCCTTCGGTAAGCAGCCCCCACCGAAACCGATTCCGGCGTTGAGGAATCGCCTACCAATTCTCTCGTCGTGGCCGATGGCATCGGCAAGAACGGTCACATCCGCACCTGAAGCCTCGCACACCTCCGAGATCGCATTGATGAACGAGATCTTCGTTGCCAGAAATGCATTGGCTGATGCTTTGACCAACTCCGAAGTCGCAAGGTCGGTCACAACAAAGGGAATACCTTCGTTCAAGAGTTGCTCGTACACTTCACGCGCAATCGATTCCGCACGTCCGGGTCGATTGCGGTCGACCCCGAGCACAAGCCGGTCCGGGTGAAGCGTGTCTTTCACCGCGTAGCCTTCCCGGAGAAATTCCGGGTTCCACGCCACCTCCACGTCTTGTCCGGCAGGCGCCAGTTCCCGTGCCCGCGCACCCAATCGCTCTGCTGTACCGACTGGCACAGTTGATTTCCCGAAGATTACGGTCGGCCTGGTCAAGAGGGGTGCGAGTGTCTCGATCACCGAATCGACAAAACGCATGTCGGCCGCGAACTCCCCCTTCTTCTGCGGCGTACCGACGCCGAGGAAATGGATGTCGGCGAACTCTGCGGCCTCCTCGTAGGAAGCCGTGAATCGAAGACGTCCCGCGGCTATGTTGCGGCGCAGCACTTCCTCGAGGCCCGGTTCGTAGAAGGGAACCTCCCCAGCTTCGAGCATAGCGAGCTTGTTCGGATCAACATCCACCCCGAGAACCTCGTGACCCAACTCGGCCATGCAAGCTGCGTGTGTCGCCCCGAGGTAGCCGGTGCCGAATACCGCAATACGAGAAGTCATAACGATGTCTGCCTGTCGAAGTCGGGTTTACGTCGAATAATGCTGTAGTACTTCATGTCCTGATCGAATCGACATTCTGTCGATACCACTCCACGGTCGATGCGATCCCCGCACGAAGATCAATCCTGGGCTGCCACCCCAAATCTCGAAGCTTCCCGATGTCAAGCAACTTCCGCGGCGTCCCGTCAGGTTTCGAGTGATCCCATTCGATCTCGCCGTCGAACCCGATCTCGTCCGCCACGATCGCGGAAATCTCCGCGATACTCTGGTCCTCGCCCGTACCAACATTGACGTGTTCTGCTCCGTCATAGTGGTCGAGCAAATGAAGGCAGGCATCCGCCATGTCGTCGACGTGGAGAAACTCGCGCCTCGGCGTCCCGCTGCCCCAGTTCACGACTGACGCAGCTCCATCACGGCGCGCGTCGTCGAAGCGCCTGATGAGGGCCGGCAGCACATGAGAGCCCTTGGCAGAGAAGTTGTCACCCGGGCCGTAGAGGTTCGTCGGCATCGCGGAGATCCACGGTCGCCCGAACTGCTTGCGAACAGCCTGTACCTGCAGGATTCCCGCGATCTTTGCGATGGCATATGCATCGTTCGTCGGTTCCAGATGACCGGTCAGTAGATACTCTTCGCGAATCGGTTGAGGCGCGAATTTCGGGTAGATGCAGGATGATCCGAGGAATAGAAGGCGATCTACGTCGAATTCGGCCGCCGCGTCCATCACGTTCACCTGGATGCGAAGGTTGTCGGAGATGAAGTCCACCGGCAGTGTGCTGTTCGCCAGTATCCCGCCCACTCTGGCCGCCGCGAGGACCACGTTCTTCGGCCTCTCAGCGGCGAAGAATTCGAACACGGCACCGCGGTCGCGAAGATCGAGTTCGGCGGACGTGCGACCGACAAGGCGATTGAAGCCGTCGGCTTCCAACCGACGCCAAATCGCTGAACCAACGAGTCCACGATGGCCCGCAACGTATACCGCGTCGCTCCGATCGAGGGACTTCTGCGTGTACTCCCCCGTCATCGAGCGTGCTCCCAATCCACCAGATTCGGACGGTCGATCCAGGGCTTGCCCTCACACGTCAGAGCCTCGATGTCCGCATCGACCATGATTCGAGCCAGCTCCGGGGTATGCACAGTCGCCTTCCAACCGAGCTTCTGCTCCGCCTTACCGGCATCTCCGATCAACGCATCTACTTCCGTCGGCCGCAGATAGCGCTCGTCGAAGCGCACGTGATCTTCCCAGTTCAGGCCGGCGTGCTCGAAGGCCACCGTCAGGAAATCCTTGACCGAGTAGTTACCGCCTGTCGCGAGCACGTAATCGTCCGGTTCGTCGGCCTGAAGCATTCTCCACATTCCCTCCACGTACTCCGGCGCATAGCCCCAGTCGCGGATTGCATCGAGATTGCCCATGTACAAATGGCTTTCCAGACCGGCCTTGATCCGCGCCACCGCTCGCGTGATCTTGCGAGTGACGAATGTTTCGCCTCGCCGGGGAGATTCGTGGTTGAACAGAATTCCGTTCACGGCAAAGATCCCGTACGCCTCGCGGTAGTTCTTGGTGATCCAGTACGAGTACACCTTCGCCGCACCGTACGGCGATCGAGGATAGAAGGGAGTCTGCTCGTCTTGCGGAGGCGGTGTCGCACCGAACATCTCGGAACTGGACGCCTGGTAGAACCTGCATTCGAGACCAGCCATCCGGACTGCTTCGAGCAACCTGATCGACCCGATTCCGGTCGTGTCACCGGTATGTTCGGGCTCGTCGAAACTCACCCGTACATGGGACTGCGCTGCAAGGTTGTAGACCTCGTCCGGGCGTATCTGTGCGAGAAGAGTGACCAAACGCGCCCCGTCGCTGAGATCTCCGTAATGAAGGAACAGTTTTGCATCCGGCGTGTGGGGATCCACATACATGTGGTCGATTCGAGCTGTATTGAACGTGGACGATCTACGAATAAGTCCGTGGACCTCGTATCCCTTGCTCAACAACAGCTCCGCAAGATAGGAGCCATCTTGACCGGTAATGCCTGTGATCAGTGCCTTCTTCATTTCTCTCCTTGATGTGGATGTACGACTTCACAATTTTCTGGCATCTATTCACACGGCCACGCCCGTCTCCACCGCCTTCTCCATGCTTGAAATTCGCCGTGTCGAAATATAGATGCACGGAATGACTTGGAGTACAACCATTCCTGCGGATATCCCCAGGTAGAGTGCGGCGGGTCCGAGTTCAGGAATCAGAGATATTGCCAATACCATTCCGGCGAGGCCGCTCAGCCAGACGCACAGGACCTGCACCCATAGTCCTCGTGGGTCCATGAGGAACATTGCTGCCGGTTGATGCACCGAAACAACAAGGATGTAAACACTTCCAGCCAAAACGGTTGCCAGTGGGACGACAAGACTTCCACCCGAGACAAACCGTATTCCCGGATAGCTGATGACGATCAGAGCGAGCGCAAATACGGCGCCTACTGTGCCGAGAAGTACTATATGCTGGGCGAATTCGCGTACCCGAAGCGTCCCGATTCGGAATCGTTCGCGATACCTTGACCACAAGTTCTGGCCCATCACTCCCAAGATCGCCAATAGCGGTCCAGCGAATTGCGCCACTACCGAATATTGTGCGACGTCTTCGACCGTTCCGAAAGTGGAGATCAGCAACCTGTGGCTCTGAAAGCCGACAACCATACCGATCGATATCAGAAAAAACGGGACCGCAGTTTCAGCTATGCGAACTCGCACCGGGCTTGTAAGACTCCAACCGATCAACGAACCCTCATCGCCGGAAATCGACCGAAGCGCGAGAGCGAGGGTAAGAAATCCGACGGCGAGGTAGCCTGCGCACGGTGCCAGAACAAACAGGTAGGCCGGCGCGTGAGTTGTCCAACAGACCACTATCACGATCAGTTGAATGATCGGACCGATCAACGCTGCGGTAACGACAACGCGCATCTTTCCGCAACCCTGCAGGATGCGGGACCCCAAACCCAATGGAATACCAACTGCCGCAGATATAATCACCACTGTGGCCAGCGCCGACGCATGATTCATCTCACCGACCGCGCCTAGTATCGGCACCCACAGCCCCATCTGGTACAACAGGAACGCGAGGCTTGCGACAGCGAGGGAAACCAGAACTGTGACCAGACTCGCCCGACGAAAATGGGATTGGAACGACATCCGATCGAGTGCACCACTTCGGTAATCTGCTGTTGCGTTCACCATGGTCGCGCCGATACCGAAGTCCGCGAAGGGAAGTAGATTCAACATGGACGCCATCAGCGCGTAGAAGGCGTAGTACTCAACGCCGTAGTCACGAGACAGAATTGCTATTACGGCGAAGTTCGCACAAGCTCCAGCCAGCAGACCTACCAGTCGAAAAAACCCGGTCCCGCCCAGGTCGATCGACTTCGCCGACCTCAGGTAGGAGCTGACGACTGTGTTCACCCTCGTGCCTCCGAGGTCCCAGCACCAGAGACGATTGTGGACTGCTTCAGACCGCTGTTACCGAGCCGAGAAAGTACCTTGTAGCACGCGGCAACTACTACCTTTGTGCAGCCTCGCCAGTACAAACCTTGCGCGAACGACGCTCGTCCCATACGTGCATTCGCAGCTGCGGCAACCGCCGATGCGTTCATCAGCCGAACGTTGATCCCTAGGTGTCGCGCGTAGTGGCCCCTGATCGACTCCTTGCACAACAGCGATTTCTCAGGAGAACCAATGGATTTACCTGCGTACATCGAATACACGAGGGAAACAGTGTTGTGCTGAACGATTCGGCCGACGACGGATAACCGAATGAACATCTCGTAGTCGTCGGCGTAACGCTCGACGATCTCAGGTACGTCCAGCGCAATCGCCGCTTCGTAATCGGCACGCCGAACCAGCGCAGCTCCCGGTGGAAACGGACCGTACCCTTGTGTCAACAGGGTTCGAGTATTGATCTCGGAGTACGACTGATTGTTCAACCGACTACGCCCACGCGGGAGGCTCGCCATCACACGTCCAGCGACGACTGCGCAGTCCGCCTGCGCAGAGAGAATACGCAAGGACTCGTGAACGCCGGATGCGACCAGAAGATCATCCGCGTCCAGGAACACGATGTACGGTGCCGTGACAAGCTCGGCCCCCCGCCGTCTCGCGAGGTATGCACCCGCATTTGGCTGCGTCAGAACACGTATATCGTGGGCGCGACATAGCGCGGCAGTACTGTCGGTGGAACCGTCGTCTACCACGATGACTTCCGAAGCGCCCGCACTGTGCGCGCTCTCGATTGACGCCATAAGTGTGGCTTCCGCATTGAAAGCTGGTATGACAACTGCGAATTCCGCACTCAATTGCGTTGTGGGTTCCAAATAGTCATCGGACACGAGGAGTCACCCCTGCTAACACACGTCTTTGGACACGATCGGTTTTTGCCAGAAGCGCAACTCCCAAGGACACTGCATAATCAAGCCACTGCGCCCTGAAGACTGTGACACCGGTCAGGGCGCGTGATCGCCGCATGTCCCGGTAGTGATCCATCATGCCCCGCACCGAACCGGCGCCGGCCGAATCAAAATCACAGAAAAACTCGGTCCACACCCGCGGTTGCGATCGAACCGCCATCTTCAGCAGATAAAGTTGGTCGGCACTGAGCCCGAATTCGGTATCGTAGCCGCCGATCTCAACATGCAGCGACTTCTCGATCACACATGCTTGATGGGGAATTATGTTTCCGCCTAGCGAGAATCGGGACAGACTGAACGGGATTCGGCCACCGATTCCGATGGAACTTCCGGAGTCATGGATGTTGCTCAGCCCGTAACCCCACCGCCAAGAGACATCCCCTCCTTGATACTCCCGAGAGACTCTCTCCAGAACGTCACATGAATGGAACACGTCGGACGAGTGCATGAACCACAGCAACTCGCCACTCGCCAGTTCCGCGCCGATGTTCATTGCGTCGTAGCGACCGCTGTCGAGACCTGAGTTCCACACTAACGAATCACCCAACGAATCAAGGTATTCGACAGTCCCATCGGTCGAGCCACCATCAATCACGATGTGTTCGACTCCTTGTGCACTCTGAGCCCGGACGCTCTCGATCGTGCGGATCAGCCCCGAAAGATCGTTCCTGGTGATGGTAATGACGGTGACCGATGAAGTCATCGAGAAGCCCCTATCGCGAATGCATAGGCGTCGATGAGCGCTGTACGCGAACTCACGACGTCCACTGTTCGGTTGAAATATTGTGTCTTGGCTTGAACCGTCGTTCGGTAGTCCAGGCAGTCGAAGTAATGTGTGACGGCCATCGACAGAGACTCGGCGGTATTGCCAGCGACTGGATAGCCAAGCGAGACCATACTTTTGATGTCACGACTGATTACGGAGACACCGACCGCGGCGGCTTCCGCAGCGGAAATCGGAGCGCCCTCCCAGGCCGCAGTATGGAGATACAGCGAACTGGCGCGCACTTCGTCCAGCACCTGTTCAGCTGGAATCCAACCCGTCACCCGAACCCCTGATTCCACGAGACTTTCTTTCAAGACGGCTTCGCCATCTCCTACCCACACGAACTCGAACCTGCTCGACAGCCTTGCTGCAATATCGGCGAACAGTTGGGGATCCTTTTGGGGAAATATCCTTCCCACCATCACTACTCGGCTTCGTTCAGCCGGTACCTCCGCTGTCCGAGAGCTGCTTGCGCGCAAATATTCGCCGTGATCGGTCGGTGATACGTTGCCGACCACGATGGAGGTGGAGGAGTTCGACAACTCCGTAGTCAACTCGGCTTCTCGTCCACTCACTGCAACAACACACTGACGCCGAATCGAAAGTAGCCCACGCTCAACAGACTTGTAGAGTACCCGCGCTAGGGGACTGACGTCGGTGCGCTCGAATGCGTAACAGTGTGGGGTGTATACGATCCCAGCTCGGTGCCCAGGGATGATCCGGGCGAGACCGGCAAGACTGGAATGCAGGTGCAGAATATCGAAATCTCCTCGGCGCACCATACGAATCGCGGATAGCAATAGTGCGGCCAGACTTCCAGGTACCAATGTCACGCTGAGTTCGGAGGGGAAGCTGTATGTGCTCTGCCCGACCCGTTCGCGAGCGATCACGCAGTGATGCATTTCTGGCGTCAACGCCTGATAGTTCAAGATCGCGGTGCTTACACCTCCTCCGAGTGCTTCCGTGACGTGCAGAACCTTCATCGCGCACCATCCCTCGTAAGGCCGGCAAGAACATTTTGGTTTCGAATAGCTTTCATCGCAGGGTCTTCCGTCTCCGAAGTATCAACTGATCTTTTCCGCATGCCTGAGGAGCACAAGAGAAGAATGAGAGGGCACAGGAAGGGAAGCAGACCGGTTCGATACGGCTGGATCGGTGCCTCCAGGAAACCCACAGCGACCGTGGTTACGATCAGCGCCGATGCCAAGTATCGATTTTCGACATCCGTGGTCAGCAGCGCCCAGACGGCAGCGACGACAAGCACGGCAATTCCGAAAAACCCGACGGCGACGCCGAGTTCTAACCAAATGTTGTGCGCGGCATAGTTGGAGGAGAAGCGATACGCGTTATGCTCCGTCCAATAGTTCGCACCGTGACCAACATTCGGGCTCTCCGAAATCAGCTCCTTCGCCCGCATCCACAAAGCACCGCGATAGGTGTAATCACGGAGTCCGTAAACTCGGAACACTGGCACAAAAGAAATCACCAACGCAACCATCGCAGCTGCCAGTGCCACAACCCGCGACATGCGGTTTCCGATTCCGAGGACTACCAGGTAGCCGAGAACCAGACCGATCATCGCTGTTCGACTGCCAGAAATTTCGATCACGATCAGGCTCGCCAGTCCAACCGCCGCGACTGTGATCCAGTGTTGCCGATACACCGCAATGACGCTCAGCAGTGCGACACACAGCCCCAGGAAGTTGCCATTGCCTGTGATCGACGACGTGAGCACTTGGCCGGCCACAGTGCACTTGTCCAGCCGACAGGTCTCGACCACAGCCTCAGGCCAGACGACGAAAACCACAGCCATACTCAGACAAAGCACGAGCAGACCCTGGTAACAAAGACGGGGCCAGTTCAGTACGTCAACCGAGAGCGCGCGGCACCACAGAAGCGTAGGCACAATCATGAATATCGCTCCGACGACACCGATGTCCACGACCCCGAAGATGAGGATCGGCATGATCACCACCGCCATGACCAGTATCGCGGGGACATAGGGGAATGATTCTCGGGATCCGAGCGCGACGATGAAAATCGCGATTCCGATGACAATCGAAGGCACGTAGGAGATCACGAAGACCGCGGAGCCAGAAACTGGAAGGTATAGGGCAAGGACGCTGCCTAACACCGCTTTGAAAAGGACCGGCCATACGAGCGATACCCAAAACCAGATCCCGATCAACCCGCTTCTGGTGCTTGTCGAGGATTGTCGTCGGGGTTGCAACACCGTGACCACACGTAAACGTGCGATCAGCAAGAGAAAAACACTGGCAAACAACAAGATCGAGAGATTCATGTCATTGGCCAACCGTCGGCAGGTGGCATGGCACAGCCAGGGAGTCGAGCAGGCATTCCCTCTGGGATGCGACGGCCTCGATGCGTGAATCGATCAGGCTCCAGTAAGCGGCTGGATCGTCTCGAATCGATTCCACCGCGTCGAGAACGCGAGTTGCCGAGGTCCTTCGGGCATCGAGAACGTACTGTTCCAACCCCAGATCATGAAATGCTCCCCATGATTTTCGTTCGTAGCCTAGGTGCACACTCGGCTTTCCGGCGAGCAATGCAGACAACGATCCGTGGAGGCGCGTACTGACAACGACGCGATTCTCCGTGCTTTCCAAATAGTGCTGCAATGGCTTTGGGGTTCCCGGAGAGTATTTGACGGTGAGGGGCGTGTCATTGTTTCCGCCACCGGTGGACTGAATCGCCCATACAACATGATCTGACCGAGCCAAGTCGGACAAAGTGTTCTCGTAGGATCCAGGGCGGGACAGCTCACGTGCCACGACTACCGGGCCATGCGTGATCTCGATATTGCGAGGTGTACGGACCTCCGCCATCTTCAGAACCGCCAGATCCGAGATTCGTTCGACATTGGTCAGGTCGGCGAACAAATCGCGTGATCGATCGTCACGAACGAGCACCTGGTCCATCGCCTTCAGTGAACTCGCGATACGGCGACGGAGAATGTTCGGGAACGGGCCGATACTCTGCGGCAGATAGATCTTGCGCGCACGACTTCGTGCGGCAAGATCGAGTTGACCGAAATGCGCCCCCGCAGTCTTCAGGGCCTCGGAAACAGACGAGCCCCGAAGGTATCCGCCCCCGACAGCGACTATCAAGTCCGCTTGTTCGAACAGTATCTTGACAGGTGCTGGCCCGCCGATGACGGAACTAGCCAGCATGGAAACACGTACGGACGCCTTCTTTTTCGGGTTCGGAAGCCATGCCGACGCCCACTGATGAAACTTGACATGATTTGCCATCGGATGGTGGCGGAACGATTCGGCATCAGTGGCAATCACGTCGACGACAGAATCCGGCCACACCGATCTCAGCAATTCGAGTGTTTCCTCCACCAACAACCGGTCGCCAGAGTTTTGAGCACTGTATGCGTGAATGACCAGGATGCGCGGGTGGTCACGATTGTATTCGGGCAACGATCTCACTCCTGGTCGTCATGGTTCGGGACGCCTGCAAACCCATTGAATAGGCAAAATCTCGGTACTCGTCACTCGATACGACGCCGAGGGCGGACCGAAGGCTGGGCGCGCCGGCAAATGTAAGCACCGGCCCGGAGGTGCGCAGATCCTCGAATGCAGGTAGATCGGCAGCAACAACCGGCCGGCCGCGCGCCCACGCCTCCCATACGAACACAGGATTGAGTTCGTTTCGACTGGGCATAAATGCTGCATCTGACCAATCCAGGTAGGGCACAACATCGTCGACGCGTCCCACCAGTTCCACCGTATGCGAAGAAGGCTTCGCACTGTCGAACCGCTGTCTCAGGTCTTCTTCTTCGGGCCCTGAACCCAAAATCTTTATTTCACAGGGAATCTCGATATCCGACAGAAGTTCGGGAATACGATCGAAGCCCTTCTGCTTGGATAGACGGCCACAGGCCAGCAGCCGTAGGGGTGCCCCCGAAGATTCACGACGAGTGGTTTCTCTCGAGTCAACTCGGATCAAGTTCGGCTCGTACACAAGGCGAGCGTGCGGTCCGTAACGTCGTTGACGAATCTGACTCACGGCTAATTCCGAAGGCGCAGTGATCAGCTTTGCGTGCCGAAGTGCATTACGAACGAGCACGTTCTCGACCAGGGAGACAACGCCAGTTTCATCCGCACTCGGCAACTGATGGAAGGTCGCAATCAGCTCACCCGGAAGACGTTTGAACATACTCGAAACACCGAGGGCGACATGGCTACCCCTCATCAGTGAATAGACCACATCCGAACGCTGCAGATGTGTTGCTACTGCACGACTGGCTCCGACCAGTCCGCCAGGGCTTCTTGGATAGTCGAGCATGACGAACTCGTCTGCGAGGTCGGCAACCTCGTTGAAGTCTCGGCAGCCTGCGAACAAAGTGACCACGGTCGTATGTGTGTCGGTAAGCCCGCGCAATAACCCGCACAAGGATTTCTGTGCACCCCCACCTTCCAACCAGGGCGCCACAACAAGCAACGACTTCAACTTTGGCGGTTCCGACACAAACTTCTCCTGGTCAATTTGCTCCATCACTTCCCAACATCGCCTTGAGCGCCTTCGCGACGAACGTGTTCTCGCTCGTCATCGACCAGTTGTCGAGGTACGAAAGATCAAGGGGAGCTGTGCCTTTCCACCGAGAACATCACGAACTGAAGTCGGTCCAGACATCCTTATTCACGTCTCAGTACGCGCCGTCACTGGCCAATACCGCTTTCAATGTTTTGCCGACGATCAAGACATCCCCCATGAGCGACCAGTTGTCGACGTACGAGAGATCCAGTCGTACAGTCTCTTCCCAGGAAAGATCCGAGCGTCCGCTGACCTGCCACAGCCCTGTGATTCCCGGCTTGACGAGGAGTCGGCGACTGACTGTTCCGTCGTAGGCCTCGACCTCGCGACGCAACGGCGGCCTGGGGCCGACAACGCTCATCTCGCGCCGAAGAACATTCACGAATTGAGGCAGTTCATCGATCGAGTATCTGCGCAGGAAGCCCCCGACCCGTGTGACGCGCGGGTCGTCGCGCATCTTGAAGAGCACACCGGCGCCGTCGTTCTGGGCCATCAAGGACGCCACCTGCGAGTCTGCGTTCTGGACCATCGAACGGAACTTGAGCATCGGGAACGGTTTGCCGTCCAGCCCCATTCGCTCTGCTCGGTACAACACCGGGCCCGGGCTCGAGATCTTGACCGCCACAGCTGCCACCAGGAAAACAGGTGCGATGGCGACCAAGATAAGCGAAGCGAAAATCACATCGAACGATGATTTCGCAAAGCGTTGCGCACCATGATATTTCGGACGCTCGACACGTATCAGAGGCTGACCGGCCACCGGCCGCATCGACAGGCGCGGCCCCGACACATCGACGATGCTGGGCGCCACGACCAGATCTACGTCCCGCGATTCCAGATCCCAGGCGAGCGCACGGATGCCATCCGAGCCGAGATGCTCGGTTGCCGTCACGGCAACGGTGTCTGCGCCGACAAGTTCCAGCGCTTCGACTACCGATGTCTCACCGCCGAGGAGCGGTATGTCACGCCCGTCGACCGCGATGGACTCGTCCGCGCGCCGAAGGAACCCCGGCACACACACTCCGACCACACGGAAACCGTCTGCGCTACCTCGCTCGAAGTTTCGTGCGAGTTCAGCGCCGGCATCCTTGCTGCCCACCACCAGTACAGATGTGAGGCACTCACCACGAGTACGCCTCCGCACGATCACCCCGCGCCAGAGCCAACGGCTCAATAGCAGCGCGAGAAGGCCGACAGGAAACGCGAATGCAAGGTAAAGCCGGGCGATATCGAGACGGAGCAGAAGGCTTACGATCGCAATGACGCCGAACAATCTCATCGCGGACACCAGGATTCGTCGATACTCCTCCGGACCGCTTCCGATCACACTCGCAGATCTCGTCCTGAATATCTGCAACGTCGCCAGCCACGCGACCACCACACCGATGGACAAACCGGTGTAGCTGAACTGCCCGAGCTCACGAGCGTCGACGGCGGTCGGCGCTGCGCCGAATCGAAGCCACTGAGCGGCCGAAACCGCACCAACGACAATCAGCGAATCCGTCACTGTCAGAGCACGTATGTATCGATGCTGCCACGCTGCACGCGAGGAAAACTCCGCACGGGAGTCCGGCACGATGCGCGGACGCCGATACCCGAGCGACGGCGCCATGGACATGTCCAATGCCGACATCTGACCAACCTTCCCGTTTGCGAGCCGCCAGGCCCCGACCGTTCTTCGGAATTCCGGTTTGCACCCGAAAGCCCCAGGCGCAACTAAAAAGATGGAGAAGAGCAAATGTTCCGCTTAGGTGTCGGCAACGTTGCAACTCGATAATCCGGAGGCATTGCACGTGCCGCGTGAGTACTATGAGAACATCTCGAAGGCCGGAGTTCAATTCGAATAATGTTGCAGGTCAAGACTCTAACCGGCAATTCTTCTTCCCAGCAGACATCCGAAGAATGTTGGACGATCGTTCACGTTCGATCGCCGTAAAGCCACGGTGCCATTTGCGATGTAGTTACCAATTGGTAGCTATAATTCAGCTATTCAGCAAATGCACGGAAACCTCCAGGGCTTAGGTCCCGACGACCGCAATAGCTCACAAAGCGGACATTGCCTCTCACTGCTGACCACAGTTCTTTCGCATGGGTAACTGGACCCACATCCACGCAACCGAGAACCGTCCCTGCACGCTGGGGACCTATGTCCCCGTAGGTCGAATCCGCGGAACTTGATTGAACTTTCTGCAATCCGAAAGTGAATTACCCTTCGATACGGAGTAATTCGGCAGACCGAAAATCTTGTCATGCCATCCGGCCGGTCAAGGCCCGCACTGGGAAGCGAAAAAAAGATTTCAAACTTCCCACTATGTGAGATTCGAGCGCGTGAGACCTCCGGCCGGACTGCTCAGAGACCGGCGCCTCGACGTGGCGAGGGCGATATGTCTTGATCAAGTAATGTCTGCATGTGGCGCCGGACCGACGGAGATGGTCGGCAGTCCCTAGCGGTGCGCAGCCTCGAATCGCACGCAGATGTCGGGTAGCAAGCGAATGGAACTGGAAATGTTGAAGATTCGTGAGATTCGCTCCGAGTCCGGGATCATTCCTCGACTCGCAGTGCGGTGGTTGATGATCGCGCTCGCCACGATCTTTGCATTCTGGCCCACCTGGACCAAGCTTTGGCAGAGCACGGCCAGCGGAACTGCCATCGGCTACGTCTTCGCTCTACCGCTCTTGTGTTTGGTTGCCGCCGTCGGAACAGACTTGAGGCGCGGCCCGGAGCTTCCTATTCACGATCGCGAGACCGACAAGATAGTCGGCTGCATCGGCCTCTTCGTCGCATTGGGACTCCAAGCGCTCCTGCTGCCGCGTTTTGCCGAGACCTACGAATTGATGCATATCGACGTGATCGCAGCGTGGGTATTCGTCTGGAGCGCAGCGGTTCTGATGTTCGGCCTCCGTCCGGTCAACCGGTATTGGGCAATCTGGGTGGTCCCGGTCATCTTGGCGCCGCTACATTACCGCGCCATCGCGACCGAAATGGGCGGGACCCGTTTCGACTACAGCGTCCTCATGGTGCTGGTCGCGTCTGCCGCGACCACGATCGCCGTCAGTAGAACGTGGAGGCGAGGGGCGATCGCCTTTGTCGCCGCAACGGTGCTCGGTGTGGTGGTTCTCTACGTCACGATTCAGAAGTATCCTACTGCTCCGCTTTTCGCCGTGCAGTTGTTTCCGGCGCTCGGAACCGCAATCGTCGTCGGTGGCGCCTTCTATCTGTACGAACGCCGGGGAAAGTCGCTCAAACCGTTCGATCGACCACTCCGAAAGCCTTCGACAGCCACGAGCAACTGGACCATCCTTGCGGTGTTTGCCGCCGCAGTGCTGATGTTCTTCACACCGCTGCCACCGACAAGTTTGACCGTCAACGTCGGTCCGCCTCCGGCTACGGCCGATCCTCGACTTATCGTTCCACTGGGCTGGCATCAGATTGCAGCATCCGAATACGACTGGCCCCGTCGGTACTTCGGCAGCACCTCCGAACTGAGCCGTCAGACAATTCGGGCCGACACTCCGAATCCCGCTTGGGACGCGCAGATGCGGCCTCGCACGGTACAGCTTGACGTCGTCCAGGTCCGGCGGCCCTCCACGCTCGCCGTGTACCCCAGCAAGACCACCTACGACCTGGAGAACGCGAGAGTCAGCCCGACGGTCACGGTGGAGTTGCCGCACGGGATCGTCGCCGAGATGTACACGATCGTCGACGACGCTCTCCTTCTCACATGGAGCAATCTCAATTTCGTTTGGACGCGGGGCGACGGAGCCGCGCAGCGAGTCAGCCTGATCAGCGTCGACAATCACGATCCCGACGCCTACTTCCCCGAACCGAAGCCGTCGATGGCGTCCAACGGTAGCAATACCCTCGCCGTTCTACTGCGTGGTGAAACCTCGACCGAAGACACCGAATCCGAGTACAAGGACCTGGACATGCTCGAAGCACTCGCTCGACTACTCGTGGAGGCTCAGACGTGGTGAACGAAAACCGAAGCCAGTCCAACAGTGTTGTGGTCAGCGGCGACCCGGATACAGCGGAGTACCGCGAGGCCGCCCTGCACGATGCAGTGAACGGTCTACGCGAGCGCCATCCGATCTCGTCCGCCTCCGTGGCCTTCTATCCGTGGCAGCGAAATACGTTGTTGGCAGGCTTCGCACTAGTCGTCGTCAGCCTCGTGTTCTTCCTCGTCCCAACTCTCATCGCGCTGACACTGATCTGCACCATTGGATACATCTGGGCGATGGTCGACCGTCTGATCTTGTTCACGAGGGGTCTCGATGCGTCCTCGATCATGACGATCAGTGACGAAGAGGCACTGGCTCTTTCATACGACGACCTTCCCACGTACACCATTCTGGTCCCCGCATACAACGAGCCTGAAGTCGTCGGCGACCTCATCGCAGCCATGCGAGCGATCGATTATCCGGAAGACAAGATGCAAGTCCTTCTCCTATTGGAGGAAGATGACGCCGTCACTATCGAAGCCGCTCTTGCCGCCGGCGTGGACGAGGTCGTCAGCATTCTGAAGGTGCCCGCGGCCGATCCACGAACCAAACCGAAAGCATGCAACTACGGTCTGCATTTCTCGACGGGCGAGATCGTCACGATCTACGACGCCGAGGATTCCCCCGACCCACTCCAATTACGGCGAGTAGTTGCAACTTTCGCGAAACTTCCCGAGAACACTGCTTGTGTTCAGGCCAAACTTGCATTCCACAACGGAACTCAGAACCTGTTGACCGCGTGGTTCACCGCCGATTACGCGCTGTGGTTCAACTTCATCCTCCCTGGATTGATGCGGAGCAATTCACCGATTCCTCTCGGCGGTACCTCGAATCACCTACGACGTAGCGTCCTCGGCGAGATCGGTGCGTGGGATCCCTTCAATGTCACGGAGGATGCGGACCTCGGGGTACGGATTGCCGAGAGCGGCTACCGCACCGCGGTGTTGAATTCCACCACGCTCGAAGAAGCCAACAGTGACACGATCAACTGGATCAGACAGCGCTCGCGTTGGTACAAGGGCTATTTGCAGACGTGGCTCGTCCATATGCGCCAACCCGTGAAATTATGGCGAGGATTGGGCCCAATCGGATTTCTCCGCTTCACGATTCTCATGGCCGGCACACCTTTGGTCGCCACTTTGAACATGGTGTTCTGGCTCATCAGTCTGGACTGGATTCTCGGACAACCTGAAGTGATCCACCAGGTCTTCCCCAACTACGTCTATTTCCCCGCGTTGATCTCTCTGGCATTCGGTAACGCCGCTGTTCTCTACATGAACCTCGTGGCGTGCCGAGAAACGCGAAACGCGATGCTCCTCCTCGCCTGCCTGACTGCTCCGTTGTACTGGGTGCTGATGAGCATCGCGGCGATCAAGGGGACCTACCAATTGATTCGCAACCCGTCCTACTGGGAAAAAACCTTCCACGGTCTGAACACGTGACAACGCAATCCTTCACGTTCTACACAGGTGTGAGTTATGTCTACTGGTCCGCCTCACCCACAATTTCACCCGATTTCGGGTTTCAACGGAAAACACACAGCTAGATGGTCGCGGTAAACACACAATCCAGTCACAAAACTTAACTACCGGTACGCGAGAACCGCGGTGATTGGTTGCCGAATGATCACAGATCGGCCGTCGAGCGCCTTAAGTGCCGAGACGGCACTGGCTTACCGCGCAGCACTCAGGCACTATGACCGGTATGAGCGGTTTTTCGGAATGGGTGAAGCATCAACTGGAACTTCGCCAAGAAACAGACGTAGCCGATGCTGCGCGTGCGCTGGGAATACGCCCCTCCGAGCTCGGTCGGTGGCTGTCCGCGAAACGCCCTCCCACGCAGGACACGATCAGAACTGCTTGCCGCGTCTTCGACGTCCACGTACAGGAAATTCTTGTCGCGGCGGGCTACATGACACCCGACGAGTCGGGTCTGGACGACAAGCCGATTTCACTGTCGTCACTCAGCACCCGAGATCTCCTCGATGAACTGGCGAGACGCTCCGCGTCGCATAGCCTCGCAAGTCAGTAGGTCAGCTGCGGATCCGGCTGATCCAGTCGTTCCTTGAGCCAGACTCTCAATTCCGGTCCGTACTCGGTGCGACTGAGCGCATGGTCGAGAGAGGCCCGCAAAAATCCGCCCGGGTTTCCCAGATCGTGACGCGTTCCGTGATGGACGACGACATGAACCGGATGCCCCTCTGCAATCAGCAGCGCTATCGCATCCGTCAGTTGCAGCTCGCCACCCTGCCCTGGCGAGATTCGTCTGAGCGCGTCGAACACGGCGCGATCGAGAAGGTAGCGTCCGGCCGCAGCGAGAGTGGATGGAGCATCCGCTGGTGCGGGCTTCTCGACCATGCCGACGACGGCAAGCACATCGGGATCACCGCCCTCCACAGGCGCTTGGACGTCGAATACCCCGTAAGCACCAACACGATCCGGCGCGACGTCGAACGCGCACAACACGGAACCGCCTCGCTCGGCACGCACCTTCGCCATCGCGTCGAGAACACCGCAGGGGTGGACCAGATCGTCCGGAAGCAGCACCGCGAACGAGTCCTCGTCCGCATCCAGCACCGATTCGACAAGACCGACAGCGTGTCCCAATCCCAGCGGAGACTCCTGCACAACCGGCTCCACCGAGATCAGGCCTGGAGCCCGACGCACACGCTCGAGTAGATGATGCTTCCCGCTGGCGGCGAGCTTGCCCTCGAGCACCAGATCCTCGACGAAATGCCCGACGACCGATGCCTTGCCCGGCGCAGTGACGATCACCAGACGTTCCGCGCCTGCTTGCGCCGCTTCGCTTGCGACCAGCTCGATCCCGGGTGTATCGACCACGGGGAGCAGCTCTTTCGGAACCGTCTTGGTGGCCGGGAGGAAGCGAGTCCCCATCCCGGCAGCCGGCACCACAGCAGTCTTGAAAGCCCGTTCAGCGCACCCAGTCATCGTTCACCTCTCCGCTCACGCGATGTTTTACACAATTACCGTTACGCGCATGCAGCGATCGTCCCCTCATTCCGACGACCGAAGCTCACACCGCATGTACAGCCTGCGCACAAGGTCTACCGGGCGACCGATGCCGTCGCAAGTTGACCCGAACTCGGAATTCGTTGCGCGCGAGAGCTACACAGCACCCCTCGATGTCACTTCCACGAAGGGCACACGGCACTCCGCGCACTGCCCGTTACCGCAGCGAACGGTTGAGATCCTTTTTCGACGTTGACCACGGCGGGACGTAGTAACTGGCCAAAGAGACAGGTACGACACAACTTCCGAACTCAGCGCCTCAACCGGACCGTCCCCAGCCGACCCGGACGTAGGTCCTGGAGGCGTCGCATCGATGGTCCCGAGCGACTCCACAAGCCTTCAAGTTCGGTTATCCACAAGTGAATGCCACTGAATACCATTGGATGCAAACGAAATAGGGTCATCACGTCACAACGCCAGGTTCAGGTTGTTATCAGATCGTGACCATACTCCCACTGGGCGGAACTCCTAGTGGACTACCAGCAGTGTCCTAACTTGCCAGTGAAGCGATCACGTCGAAGAGTGGATCATCGGGCCCGATGTCCATTGTGCACTCGTTCGGCCGCGGATCCGGTACGAAGGCCCACAGGAGAGCTCCGGCCGTGCCGGCCGCCTTCTGCCCCGTCAGCTTCGTCTCGATATTCGTGGCTCGGGTCGCCAGTGATTCACAACTGCCCGCCAATTCGCCTGTCTCAGCGACCAACAACGGCTTCGAGACGTTCGTGGCCTGTTCGATGCGACGCGCCAGTCCGTTCCACTGGTCGCCCGGAAGCGGAACCCCGTCTGCTCCGTAGTCGTGATACTGCAGAATGTCGACGAAGTCGGACTCGCTCACGTATTGGTAGTCGTCACCAGCAGTGCCGCACTGACCGCCCCCGACGTATCCGGCCGTGATCAGGGTGTTCGGATCGATCGCCCGAAGTTCGGCGCCTGCCGTGTCGAAGAACTCCCGCAACACCTGCGCGGAATCAGACGGGCACGTTCTTGTCCACCAATTGCAGGCGGCGTCGGTACACAGGCTCGGTTCCGGCTCCCCCACCAATTCCCACGCCGCGACGGAAGGCTCGTTCTTCCAACGGTCGACGGCGGTGTGCATCCAGTCCTGAAAGCTCATGGTGGCTCGACCTGGGATCAGGTTCGCAACCTTCCAGTCGTCGGTGTACCAGTCCCTGGATTTGAACAGCCCGTCATCACACCCGCTGTCCTGTGGTGAGAGCACCGGAATCGTCAACTGGTTGTGTCGCGCCGCAGCGTCGAACACCGCGTCCATCGGTCCGAAATCCATCTGCCCGGACACCTTGTTCACCGCGAGCGCTTGGAAGGCGTTGAAACGCGTGACGGAATTCGGTGGCAGAGAACCGAAGTAGGCATCGAGATCGACCATCGCGCCACAGCCGAAGTTCACCGACCAATCAGTGGCCAGTTGATAAGCATTGAGCCCGGTGGGCCACCACGGCTGTCCGTCGAGTGTCAGTCCGCTCGACGACGCTCCGACCCGAACCGTCTTGGGCGAATCGGCAACCACCGGCGTCGTGAACATTCCTGTCACGACCGCGACGGTTGCAAAGCTGACTACAGCGGCAGCGATACGGCGACGCACTGTGCCACGCACACGCGGACGCGCTTCTTCAGAAGACATCTACAACCATCCACGTCATACGGACAATCCTCCCACACGAATTCCCTCATCGACCCGTTTGACGTTCACCGGTCACGCGATACAAACGCCAGGCCGAAGGGTCCATGCCGCCGTCGTTGGGCACCTCGAGCACCAGTGCTCCCACACCGCCGGCACCAGTGTCGTACATCGTCGGATAACGCCGATTGACCGCGTCCGACACACCGCGACCGGTGTTCGGAACCGACAGGATGTACTCGACGTGATGTTCGGCCGGGTTGTTCAGTACGCGCACGAAGTCCGCATCGGAAGGCACGACGAATTGCCGAGGGTTGTTCGACGACGCCACGACGGCATAGCTCTGCACGGTGTCGAGCAGAACCGACCCCTCCGGCAGAGCCAAGTCGTCCAGGTACCTGGCGATGCGACGCTCGGCCGCAAACGTGCGTAGATTCGTCTGCTCCTCCAGGTTCTGGCGGCCCGGAATGATCGCGCTGGCAATGGAATGCTCGAGCACTGCGATCCGCGCACTACCCATCGCGACAAACGTGACCAGCGTCGAACCGACCAGCAAGCACAGGGAGATCACAAGAGGTAGAGACGGTCCCGCCTGCTCGGGGTACGTCGACACCGAGCGCGACGCAGCAGCCCCTGGTCGACGCGTGATGACCGGCGCTCCGCGAGGAGCGATCAGGACGACCAATACGAAACACAGCGGAATGATCGAAATGTAGAAGCGCAGAAGAGGAAACGTCGATCCCATCAGGTAGAGCAACGTCTGCGCTCCGAGGATGGCGCCGAACAGCACAAGAGGCACCACCACTTCGGTGTCGCGCCGCCGAAGTGCGTAGATGACTGCCAGGACCACGAACACCGGGAGCGCCGGCCCGAGTACGGCCATTTCGGTGATCGAGAACGCAAGGCGGGCAACCGGTGAGTCGGTTCCGGCACCAGCCTGTTCCAGGATGGAACTGTTCCCGTACACCGACGAGAACTGTTGGAACGCTTGACCCGTGATGAGCCAACTGGCAAACGACCACAACGCGAAGGCCAGGAATCCCGGCATCAGCACGACGGCACCGTCGAGCGCTGCTGCCCAGAGCCGCAAGCCAGGTCCTGCGCCCTCGCCCCGCTCCTCCGCTGTCGGTTGAAAACGAAGCCAACTCACCACGGTCACCAGCACCACCGCGACAGACAGAGGTGCCAATGCGTCGTATCGAGTGAGGTACGCCAGAGCGAACGCGAGGCCCGCACCGATGAGGTCGTGTACGTCGTCGCTGCGCATCCACCGAATCAGTCGACGTGTCGCCCACAGAACGAAGAAGAGGAACGGAGCTTCGCTCATTCCGCTCGCCGCGTACATGACGATCATCGGATTGACAGCGAACAGCACGGTAAGGACGACGGTGACCCATCGCGGACACCCACGGTCGCGGCTGATCCCGCGTATCTGAATCACCGCGCCAGCCATGAAGGCCGCGGACATCACGACCGCAGTGATGTTCCACCGCAGCAGATCCGGCCACCAATGACCCATCAGGCCCATCGGAATCTGGACTGCCGCCGTCAACGGGGTGAACACGAATCCGATCGCCGCGAAGTGCGGATCACGGCTGAGCAGCATCGCCGACACCGCGGCGACACGACTGAGCGAATCGGTGAAGATGAACCCGATACCCGCGTTCATCCATACGCCCAACGCGGTGTAGATCGCGAAGAGCACGACGAACATCCGCCATGGCTTCCGGCCCGGTAGGTCGTGGACCGCGACGGACAGGGCCGGGCGATCGGTGACGGTCACTGTCCGCGACGCCGAGCCACGAGCACACCACCGACGGCAACAGCGATCAGAACCACGGTCCCGAATCCGATCCAGCCGATCGTGACCGCGCTCAGTCCGGTCTCTTCTTCGGCCGAGGTCGCAGTGCCCAACGGGGCGACGTCGACTCCGACGTCGAACGGCTCACCTCCGCGAGGTGCGACCAGTAGATCGCCGGTCAGTTCTGCGAACCGGTCTTTCCCACCTTCCAACCAGTTGAGCAGACCGTCGGCATCGGCCGCATCACCCTCAGACGTCAGCGCCACTACTTCGTTGTGCGAACCCGAAACCACCTGCAAGGCACCGTATTGTCCACCGAATTCCAGACCCTGCAAGCGCAGGAGTCCTTGATCTGCCGTGTCCATGGGTAGAGCCACCGGATTGGGCAGCGTCCCGTCCGCCGCGATCAACAACGCCGGCAGCGAACTGGTCGCCGCGTCGCCGAACGGGAGCACACGCGGTTGCAGCGGCAGATAGCTCAACCGCTGCATCGCGACAACGAGGCGCTGGGCTCGAACGAGATCTGCAAAATCACCGTGACTCAAACCGACATCGAGTGTGGGCAGCATCGACTGAGGCAATGACTGGAATCCTCCAGGCGTCGGCGGGAATCCGGTAGTGGACGTGATGGTGCTGGCCGGATCGACAGTGAGCGAAGAAGGGCTACTGGTGCCGCACTGGAAGTCGCCGGTCACATCCATCGAGACCTCGAACGTCAAGTCGCGACGCAGGAGTTCGTTCGGAACATCGACGCCGATGTCGAAGCGCCCTGTCTCGTTAACCGTCTGCGAGGCGAGTCGTCTATCCCCGAGTGAGATCGACAGTTCTCCGTTACGCGAATTCGGTAGCGGGACATAGGAACCAATCATTCGCACCGAGACATCCTTCATCGGGCGCCCCAGTTGCGACTGACTGAACGGGACGTCGACCTCGATGTGATTGAGACCGGAAGTCGTCAGCGTTCCGAGCTTGAGCTCACCGACGGTGATGGCGTCCTGGGAAATCTGGGCAACCGTGTTGTCCGGTGACGCCAGCGCTCTGCTCGCCGCCCAGTAGCCGTCGAAGTTCGCCGCCAAGAGACTGACCTGAGGAACGAGAGTCTTGTCATCCCCTGAAATCCGCAGCACGGGTGAACCATTCGGCGCCGTCGCGAGATCGATGCCGGCGTCCCCACTGTTACCGAGCACTACAGCTCTCTCGAACAGTCCCGGCTCAGCGGAGGACAGACTCTGACCGTTCGGCAGCTGCTCCACCACCACGGCGTCAGGCTGACTTCCGTACTTGTTGACAATCGCTGCACTCAGTTGCAAAGCCGCACTCTGCTGCGCCCCTGACGAACCATCCGTGACGTAGATGGTTGCCTTCCTCAAAATCGGCGGGAAGAAGGTTGCAACAGTTGTGGGCTGCCGCTCTGCACCGTCGTAGGCGACAAAGGCATCCCGGAGCGCGAGGGGCTGGTATCTCGTTCGGTCGTAGCAGCGGTCGTCGACGGGAACGAGGTGAGCGATCATCGACACGGTGACGCTACGGTCGACCACTTCGAGACCTTGCAAGGGAACCGAAATCGGTAACCCGGTCCCGGCCTGCCCGGCGTCGAAGTCGACGCGGCTCACCAATCTGCCGTCCGAAGTCACTTCGAGCCAGCCCCTACTGAAGTCGGTCGGGGCGGTCAGGATTCCGGTCACGGCTGTTGCAGTGAGTCCGTCCGGCACCGGCACGGTCACCAACACTGGTGCGTCATCGGAAGAGAACACGATGTCCGTTCCTCGGCCGAGTTCGGTGAAGGAGATCGGAGTTGTGGCTGCGGCAACCACCGAAGTATCTGCGTCGTCCTCGAAATCCTGGGCCGAGGCGACACTGCCGAGAGGAAGCAACAAAGTCACCGCGACAGCCACCGGCATTGCCAGCGCGCGCGTCAGCCAGGTTCGAGAGTGGCCCATCAGCGTGTCTCCTCGACATTTCTTGTTTCCGCGCAATCACCAAACACAAATCACGAGTAGCAATCTCGCCAGTTCGCGACGGTCGCAGGTCCGATCGCACCGTTACGGACAAACGAACCATAACGACCAATTTGTGCGTTTGGCTAATTATCCCGACCGGCGAGACTTTTGTTACGGCGCGTCACATGATTAGCAATCGCTGCCGCTGGGAAGCCGAAAGAAACCGTCCGCAAGCCCGTCAACACGCCTGAACGTCCGTCCAGTCTGGGTGCTTCGGGGGGCGGAGAATTCTCAGATAAGGAAGCTGTGACGCTCAATTCGATCATCCCCGCCGGCAAGAGCGCGATCGGAAAGCTGGTCGGCGCACCGTTCTACTTCGCATCATCGCTGCGCATGGCCAGGGTTTTTCACCCGCGCGGGATCGAACTGAAGGGAACATTGAAGCCGGCCACCCCGTGGTGGCCGGTAACGGAGTCGTCGACGATTACCGTCACCGCTCGAATGTCGAAAGCACTCGGAATTCCGGGAGACCTACCCGACATACTTGGCCTGGCGCTTCGGTTGCACGATGTCGGCGCAGATAAAAACCCGTGGGACATTCTTCTCGCAACATCAGGACTTTCTACCTTCTCGAAAATGTTTCCAGCTCCGGCTTTCTCGTGGAACGGCACGAGATACAGCACACTGGTCCCTTACTCACGCGCGGGCGGGGCCGCGGCGTGGCTGATCGTGACACCGCGCGGCGTCCACCCGGCCGGCACTTCTTTGTCTGCATTAAAAGCTGCGGTCGATCATTCCCCGCTGCACTTCTCCGTGTACCTCGCGAGAATTCAACTTCAGTTGATACCGATCGGACATCTCTGTCTCGACGAAGTCGAGGACCACCCGGATTGCCTCCAGCCGTCCTTCGATCCGATCCTGAACAGGCCGGCACACATGCGCATGCTTCCGGAGTGGCTCGCGGAAACGCGGAAGCTAGCGTATCGCGGTAGCCGCGACGGCCGAGGAGACACACAAAAGCGCGGTTGACCGGACATGCCGGTCAACCGCGCCGAAACTCATTCAGCTTGTGAACTTGTCCTTGATATCCGAGACCTTGTCACTGACAGTGTCTCCGGCCTTCTTGACCTTTGCCTCGCCCTGATCGGCAACACCTTCGGCAGCCAGATCGTCATTGCCCGTGGCATTTCCGATCTTTTCCTTGGCTTCGCCGATGAGATCCTCAGCGCGGTGCTTTGCCTTGTCGATGAAGTCAGACATGTGTTTCTCCTTCTTGAATTCGGTGTGGATTCGGTCGTGCGTTCGGCCGTGGGATTCAGTCGAACTCGAACTGCGTGGACAAATGTGTCAGCGCTTTCCGGTGACTGCCTTGACCAGGAACAGCAAGATGACTGCACCGAGAAGGCAAGTGAGGAAGCTGAAGATCCAGCCTGCACCCTCGACATCGACGCCGAAGACTCGAAGCAGGAAACCACCGATCAGGCCGCCGATCACACCGACAACGATGTTGAGGAAGATCCCCTGCTGCGCATCGGTTTTCATGATCTTACTGCCGATCCAACCCGCCAGCCCACCGATGATGATCCAGGCGATGATACCGAGAGGAAGCATTTGAACTCCTTAGAGTAAAGAGGGACGGCGCAATGAGTGACTGCCGGTGAAGGGAGAGTTCCGAGCGATCGGCCCGCGCAACTAGACCGTGATCGCGGGTTGTGTTTGCACACAACCGGACTCTCCGCCGCACGACGCGGGGGATCGTGCACTCAGTAGCAGCCACATTGTCTGCTTACCTTTCTATCAGGTGTTCACGACAGAACCAAAATGACTGGCGATTCACCACATACGAGAAACGACACTCACCGACGCGCACATGATCAGCGTCACTACGATCGCGATCGCCATCGAAGTGACGGTCGCAAGGAGCACCGTGACACACAGTGCCACAGCAACATCCATGACTCTGTGCACGATCGGGAGGTCTACCAATACCCGGTCACCGGGAGGCTCAAACCTCGATTGATCAGAGAGTTCTCGGCTCATCGCGTTTCGCGCTTTCCACGGCGATGTGAGTTCTGGTCGCGACGGATGGATCACCGACCATCGACTCGACTTGATCCCCCGTGTCAGTGACGCGAGAAATCAACTCGGACAACGTTTCCGATCCGGATACGACGCTACGTCTCAATGTCACTCGCAAATCGATCGTGCGAACTCCACGATCGAGCAACGCTTTTCCTCGGACACGCGACACTTCGTCGAAGTCCTCCAGTGATGCGCTCGCCCCTTCCGCCACCGCACCCAGATCCGCGGTGATGGAATTGTGCGAGTTCGACCCAGAGACCGTGATCTCCTTCACCCGACGCAGCGGCACATGCGCGATCAACCACCGCAACGCGAGGAGGACTAGCAGTACTCCCCCAGCTCCGACAGCCCATGGCCACCACGAGTGATCGACAAGATCTTCAGCCCACGGGATCTCGATACGCGCCGGGAAATCCTTGATCACGTCGCGATTCCACAGGATCGCTGCAACTCCCAGCGCTATCGCGAGCATCCCCACGACGCATGTCGCCACGCGATCCATCGCCGTCGCCGTCCGAGTCATGACAGTGATCCCGTCTGGATACGAACCTTGATTCGCGGCGATGGTGACAGCGACCCGGCCAAGTCCCCCAGCACCGCACGGATTTCCGATTCAGCGGTGGCGGCTCCATCGGGCGTGACCGAGGCCTTCACTTCCAGCTTGCGCCGGGTCGCGTGGGACGAAGCGGATCGAACCTGGGCCAGTGACTCGACGCGAACAGACGCTATCGCCGCTACATCGGCGGGATCGATCCATGTATTCGCGACTCCGACCAAGGCATTGGCAGTCTTTCGTCGCGGTTTGAGTCCGAGGATGACGAACCACAGGCCGAGAACGACGACTGCGATCCCCGCCGGCAACATCCAACCCTGGTACGCGAGCCCGTCCACATATGCGGCAGCACTTGGTATCCACTGCGACCCGGTGATCACGCCGGTATCCACCAGCGCGTCGCGGACGCCGACCACGCCGAGCGCAAGTAGCGCCGCGGCGATGAGGAATCCCGTGACGGCCGATCCGGGCGCCGCAAGGGGAACAGGAGCAGCAGCCCTCGAGGCAGTGGGTGGTGCGACCTTGTCGGCGGTCATCGCACTTTCCTTCCCGCGTCACGCTTGGTCGATGCCGGGAGAACGCTCACGATCGCCACGTCCACGCCGTCTACGTCCAGGCCCGATACAGACTGCAACTGGGTTGTCACGTTCTCTCGCACCGCGGTACCGATGACCGACAAGGATCCGGGCCACTCGATCGCGATGTCCACCTTGGCCCGTACCCGCTTGCCGGATACCAGCACTCGCGCCCTCGGCAATTCGCGCCCGGTCAGTTTGTCCATGCCGGCGGCGTGATGGCGCACCCCCGGGGTTCCGCGCGTCGCCTCGAGAACCAACTTCTGCGCGACTCTGTCTCGAATCGTCAGCGTTCCGCGATCGCCCGGCTCACCAAGCACAGACGACTCCGGTCGAGCTGTCTCAGCCACGTCCGCGACCCTTCAGCATCACACCGAGATCGAACTCGCCGTCACGCTGACCACCGACGAGGTATCCAATCACACCGAGAACCAGAGCGATGAGGAATCCGGTGAAACCGCCTGCAGCAGCTGCGACTCCGAGAAGTAGTCCTGCCAGTAGGCCGACAGTCGAGGTGGTCATGTGAATCCTCCGTTGTGGATGATGTTCGATGGTGCCTGTCAGATCTCGGTGTAGGTCTTTGCACCCGGAAACCGAGCGCGCAAACGCGTGTACTGGGTCCGAGCGGGTTTCGCTATCTGCCGCATCGTGCCGCGCAGTGTCCTGCGCACACCCACACCGATCGGGGACGCGAAGTCCCGGTCGACGCGTTCGAGCGCTCGATTGAGCGCGTCGGCAGATCCGCCCACGTCGGGGTGGTAGCTCCTGATCGCCTCTCGGCGTGCGGATCGGCGATCAGGAACTGGACCACGAGAGTGCTCAGGCATCGTGCGCACGACCGACTACGTCTTCCACTGTCACGTTCACGGGGCCTGTAACGAGTCCTGAAACCGCTTGGCGGATACGTAAAGCCGTGTCTCGAACGGCGGCGTCGGCGAAGATGCACACATGGATGTCTGTCGACGACTCCGTCACCCGCACGCCGACGACGCGGCGGCCGGGGAGGTACGTGCCAACCTCGCCGAACATTCCGGCATGAAGCGAGGCGACCCCAGGTACCCCCGTCACAGCCGCCGCGATGGTGTCAGCGATTTCGGAACTCACTGCACGCGTGCAGTCTTGGGCTCGCCGGTTTCGTCGTCGCTGCCCTCGTCGAGGTGGACGTCGTGAACTGTGATGTTCACCTCGGTCACTTCGAGACCCGTCATCCGTTCGAGCGCCGCAATGACGTTGCGGCGAATGCCGGTGGCCAGATCGGCGAGCGATACGCCGTACTCGGCCACGATGTCGATGTCGACCGCTGCCTGCTTTTCGCCGACCTCGACCGATACTCCCTGGGAGTGGTTGACACTCGCGCCGGGGATCCGCTCGCGCAGTGCCCCGACAACCCGGGACGCTCCGCCGCCGACGTCGTACACACCGCTCACCTCTCGCGTAGCGATGCCGGCAATCTTCGAGACAACGGTGTCGGCGATCGACGTCTTTCCTTGAGAGCTCACGAGAGCCGAGTCGTTCGATGATGCAACATCCTTCGTAGATGCTGTCGCAACCTGTGTGCTGACCACTGTCATCTCCTCCTGTTGATCGATCTACCTGTGTAGTCGTCACTCGAAGGCAAAACCGAATGCCCGAGTCGGGTGACGTGCATCACTGACACTTGTTAGTTACTGTCCGTAACATTCAACGCCCCGGCCGGGCGAACAATCTTCGAACGCAGCCGAGTTTTCCGCATTTCCGCGAGAGGAGCGACTGTGGCGTTACCGCACACACAGGGGCTCACCGAAGCACCTGACGGCTTGGACACCGCAACGGTGGACGCTGCGATACTCGGCGACCGAGAAGCATTCGAGTCACTGGTGCACTACTACGGACCTGCACTTCACCGCTATGCGCGTCGAATGCTCGCAGATGAAGGCGACATTCTCGAGGTAGTCCAGGACACCTTCGTGGCCGCGTGGCGCCGACTCGATTCATTTCGTGGCGAATCGTCGATGCGAACATGGCTTTTCGCGATCTGTTCCCGAAAGATCGTGGACAGCTATCGAATCAAGAGAGCTCAACCGATCGACGACAGATTGCTCGATCCTCTCGTGCCGTCTCCCGAGGCCGGCCCGTTCGACACGACCTCGAACTCCGCGTTCCTCGAGGCATTGGAAGAAGCGTTGGGTGAACTGCCTTATCGCCAGCGTGCGGCATGGACGCTGCGAGAGGTGGAGATGCTCACGTTCGTTCAAATCGGCAAGATTCTAAGACTCACCCCGGATGCGGTGCGCGGGCATCACCATCGTGCACGGGCTAACCTGAGTGAACGAATGACGAGGTGGCGATGACTGAATCACGAACCGACGCATTGATGGCGCACGCATCCGACGTCCTGCGGAACGCTCCCGAGCCGGGCTGGGATCGAATCAGCGACAAGGTGATCCGGGCGCTACGGTCGACCTCGGCGTCCGGTTGGCCGCTCGACGCACACGCGTCGGAAGGTCCACGTCTAGGCACGGTGTCGGTGAGCGATCACGTACTCCGCACCCACTTGGCCGCCGAGATACGTTCTCGGCACCACTGCTCGCCGAGCAGCATCGAGTTCTTCGTCGACGGCCACGAAATACGTTCACTACGTATCGAACTGGCAGCGCCATACGGAGTGGATCTGGCCGAACTGTCGGACCGGGTTCGATTCACCGTCGTCGATGTCGTTCACCTGATCCTCGGCGACACGGACCCACCGGTCTCTGCAGAGAGCATCCACGTCGCCGTAGTCGACATCGTCGATGATCTACCTGCCGAAGGGAACACCAAAAGCCACTCCGAACACTAGGTGTTTGTTCGGCAAGTGTTTGGGAACCCGGCACTCATGACCACTCCCCCACCAC